>JAUZPT010000329.1 GCA_030705745.1 Bacillota bacterium
ATTCTTCTATTTAATAAGTTCTTTTTCCTGAATTCCGGTATTGTCCTTCGGAAATTAGATGTAAAACGGCAATAGTAATTTTTATTACCGCAAGAGCACATATTGCACTAAGAATGACAAGCAATGAACTCACCAGGTCAGGCTGCACGCAAAACAAAAACGACCAAGAAGGGAAATGGAATAAATTCGGGCTTAATACAGTCATTAGAATTGGCCCTAAAAATTGAATTCCCAATAACAAAGCACTCGTCTTTTTATAATGAACTGTTCGGGTAAAGGTTTTTTTCCATTTTCGCAAGTTCCAATAAGAACGAATGACAACCAACAAGAACAATAAAACGACAGTATCCACAATGAAATAATACCTCGCATATTTGGATCCATTATTGTTTTGTTTCGGTTGCTTGCCTGCCAACAAGCTAATGACTCCATCTGTACTGACATGAAGATTTCCGGGAGCCAAGCTTCCTGTATGGGTATTCGAAAGGATGACAATGCCCGTTTTTTGTTCGGGGAGAATGTACATATCTGTTCTGCATGTAGAAAGAAGATCGCCTGCATGTCCGACTACAGGGACTCCTTGAACATTCCTTGACCACCAGCCCATGGCATACTGGGCGAAAAACTTTCCATTCCGTGACATTGTAGCTGCTGACGAAGGTTGTTGAAGTTCTTTGATTCCTGCCCCCGAAAGAATTTGCCCGTGGTCCGTTTTGCCTCCATCCATATAAGCCAACAAATAGTTGCCCATATCATCCACGCTTGAAGTCATATTCCCACTTGCCAGGAAATTTGGCATATCGTCCATTTCTGTCTTGGTGGGCAGAAGCAACCCGAACCATGGAGCGAAGCTTTTAGACAGTCCATGCTTTTTAGCGTCTGCCATGCTCGTAAAACTGTTTTTCATGCCAATCGGCGTCAAAATATGTTTCTGTATATACTGATCAAAGTGCTCTCCTGACACAATCTGCACGACCATCCCGAGAATGACATAATTAAAATCTGTATATTGAAATTTAGAACCAACTGGATTTGTCAGCTTGACTTTCTTTAAAAGACGAACAGTATCTGCCATTGAAATACCAGAAAGTTCATTTTCCAATTGCATTTCCACGTCTCCTGAAAGCCCGCTTACTTGATTCAAAAGATTTCTAATCGTAATTCGAGAAGAGGCATCCTTGTCATCGACTTTAAACCACGGTATATACGTTTTAACAGGCTCGTCCAGCTTTACTTTTCCTTGCTCCACGAGCTGCATCACCGCAAGAGCTGTAAATGACTTACTAAGTGAAGCGAGTCTTACCGGTGTTTCAGGCGTCATCGGACGTCCCAGGTCCGCTTGTCCGAAGGCGTTTTCGTGGACGATTTTATGATTTTTCACAATAGCATAGGATAAACCAGCAATCGATTGCTGCTTCATTTGAGCCTGCAAATAGTCGTCAATGTTTTTGTAATGATTCGACTCCTCAGCAGCCTTCACCCCACTCCCCACCAACATCTGCCCTGCCAAAAAACAAAAAACAAGAAGCCTTCCAAACGCTGTTTTGAACAACCTATCCACCCCTAAACCCATCAATCATTACAATCATTCATTGTGTTGTTACCGTTCAAATTGGATTACTCTTTGTTCATTTTGATTCGATCCAAAGAATCCTCTTTTATTATTTTCTGATATTTGCTTTTAATCTAGTAAAATCCACGGAAGGATAATAGCTATTTTTCACCAAAATATTCGGCCCCATACACGCTACCGCTGGGCAATGGCAACTCAATTCCTTAGCAATTGCTGTGTTCTGCCAGGCATCATACGCTTCCTGAAGCGAGTTTTTTTGAATATTTCCAAGCGAAGGCGTATCCCCGAAATCGGTGACGATGATGTCGCCGTTAAAAATATTGACATTTAACCGTGAGCGCCCATCAGGATCGTTGCGAACCGTCACATTTTTGCTTTTGTAAAGGCGTGTTAACAATTCGATGTCTTCCGGGTTGCTACTACATGCATAAAAAGGCAGAGTGCCAAACAACATCCACACCTTTTCATCACGGACATCCAGTAAGTGATGAATCGCGGCGCGAATTTCCTCCAGTGTCAAAGTTTCTAGCGTGCTCGCAAAATCACTTGGGTACATCGGATGAACCTCATGCCTTTGGCATAGCATTTCATTAACAATTTGACGATGAATCTTTTCAAGATGCGGCAGTGTCCGCTTATTGAGCATCGTCTCCGCAGAAACAGTCACACCCGCTTTTACGAGCGCGCGGCTGTTTTCAATCATCCGCTCAAAATAAACCTGGCGCTGGCTATAGGAAGGCTTTTTCTCCATACGGGCAAATCCCGCCTCGACAAAATCATCAATTGTTCCCCAGTTATGCGAAATATGTAAAACATCAAGATATGGAACAATCAGTTCATAGCGTGCTAAATCGATCGTCAAATTGGAATTGATTTGTGTCCTCACACCGCGTTCATGCGCATATTTTAAAATTGGCAAGACGTAATTTTTTACAGACGAAGCTGAAAGCATCGGCTCACCGCCCGTAATGCTTAGAGATCGGAGCGTTGGTATTTCATCTAACCTTTGCAAGATCAGATCAATCGGTAAAGCTTGCGGATCCTTCGCCTGAAGCGTATAACCAACCGCGCAATGCTCACAGCGCATATTGCATAAAGTGGTTGTCGTAAATTCAATATTGCTTAACATCATCTTTCCATGCTGTTCGATATCCAAATAAGCTTCCCATGGATCATGCAGAGGTGTAATTTTCTCAAGTGTTGCCATTTTCAAGCTCCTTACTTCTATCTTAAACTGCTCAGGCAGCTGTTTAGCCTGCCAAAATTCCACTGACCATTATACCTGATTTTTCTCTCTTAAGAGATAAAGATAGGCTTTTATCATAAAATACGATATTTCATCTGGAAGAAGCTCTTTGATTGGCTTGAGCCGATCCCTTCCTGCTTTCTCCACCGCCTGCTCGAGCAGAGACAAATATTCCTTTGGAATAAGCGCTTTGAAATCGACTTCCATTCCCTGTTGGGCACAATCTATTAAGTGATTTTCCACCGTACTGACGGCAAGATCTCGTATGTTAGCAATTTCTGATAAACCCATACCTTTTTGGTGCATTTTTAGAGTTTCGAGATGCGAGTCGCCTGTGGCCTGTTTTTTTGTTTTTGGGGGCGGCGCTGCTGCCGAACCGATTTGCGGAATACGATCAGGGTGCTTTTCACAGTAATCAATTATGGCCACGATAAAATCATTTCCGTATTTATTCAGCTTATGCTCACCAACTCCGCTGACATTCAGCATTTCCTCACGAGATCGAGGTAGCTTGGCGCACATATCTTTAAGAGCCGAATCGGAAAAAACTACAAATGGCGGCACTTTTGCTGCATCTGCTATTTTTTTTCTTACTGTTCTCAATTCTTCAAACAACGGATCATCGTTTGAAACCTGCTTAATAGTAATCGCTTCTTTTCTCACCAAGTTTCGTTTTCCTAGCAAAACTTCCTTGCCCTTTGGTGAAACAAAGATGGTCGGAAATTGTCCGTGTTCAACACTAAGAAGTTCCTGTGAAATCAAAAATTCGATAAAGTCGCTGACGTCCTTGGCGCCCCTGTCTTTCATGATTCCGTAAGTCGGCAGTTTCGCAAATCCGAAATCGGTGACTTTTTTATTTTTTGAACCAGTCAGAACCCCCGCGATCATCGTTTTTCCAAACCGCTGCCCCATCCGAATTACGCAAGACATCACCTTTTGCGCGTCTGTTGTCACATCGACGCTGCTTCGGGCATCCGTGCAATTGCCGCAGCGTCCGCAGGCTTTCGTCTCTGTCTCGCCAAAGTATCGTAAAATAAACTCCTGCAGGCAGTTTTCCGTATGGCAGTAATCAACCATTTGCTGCAGTTTTTCGAGTTCCTGTCCCATCAGCTCTCTTTCGGAAGAC
The DNA here is from genome assembly GCA_030705745.1 of Bacillota bacterium. GTDB lineage: Bacteria > Bacillota > Bacilli > Bacillales > Cytobacillaceae > Neobacillus_A. The sequence continues at coordinate 3,946 of JAUZPT010000329.1, forward strand.
TGATCAATCAAAAAGCGCTGGATCTGAACATCCTGGGATGAGTAAAGGACTACAC
>JAUZPT010000033.1 GCA_030705745.1 Bacillota bacterium
AGCACCTGGATCAGTTCTGCACCTTTTTCAGAATCAATTTTTCCTTCCTGCACCATCGTTAACACTTTTGAAATTTCCTCTTTCATGATCATTCCTCCTATTCATTTTTTAAAAGTTTAATCGCCTCTTCAGGTGTAATCTCACCTTTTTCAAGCATTGCGACAATTTTCTTCTCATCATGTTCGTTTTTCTTTTGAGTGTCATAACCAAGCGAGGTGATAATATCATTTAACTTGCCGCGAACCGTCGGGTAGGAGATACCAAGTTCCTTTTCCACTTCCTTAATATTTCCTCTGCAAACAATGAAGGTTTCAATGAATTGGAGCTGCTCCTGTGAAAGTGAAGCAAGCTTCGTGAGCTCAAATTCATTTTCAATGGTGGTTAAGCAATGGTTACAATGCAATCTGGTGATCTTTAATGCTTTGCTACAAACAGGACAATTTGTTAAAACTGGATATGCCATAATCAAATCCTTTCTCTTGGTTAACTCAATAATACGACTGTTGATTTAAATTGTAAATGTTTATTTTATAAAAAATTAAAATAATTAATTTTCGTATTAATAATTTTAATTTATGTTAATTTTTGAATGAGGAAAAGCGAGAGGAATGTTTTTTCCCAATTCATGATAAGTAATTTAATCGAAACCATTTTTCACTGACTACTATCCTATTAAAAGTACGACTAATATTTAATCCATCATGGTTAAATCCCTTTTAATTAATTTAATCAAACGTTTGATTAAATCGACTTCGATATTGATAGCTCCGCTTTTTACCATTCTAAGAGTTTACCAAAAGGCGTTTATTTAGCTCTCACTATTGTAAATGTGAATATATTAAGAATTAATTTGTATTCGCTTTACAATCTCATAGTTTGGGAGTAAGATAATTTTCATCTTATATAGCAACCATTTTTGCGCTTAATTCCTCTATTGAGGAAACGGGGAAACCAATTGAAGCCTTTGTAGGCTTTATGGGGTGAATCTCGATTTTTTCGAGTAGGGCTTCTCTCAAGCCCGAATCCGTCAGCTAACTCCGTAAGTGTTAAGAGAGAGTCAACTGCGATCGCATTCCGCATGCTTATTCTGATGTGCCGAAGCCGAAAGAAGAGTTACTCTTCTTTCGGCTTTTTCTTTTTTTAAAAATGTACGTACGTGTATTTTTATTGCGTGGAGGCAAATCATGGACATAAAAAAACTTTTACTAGGTAAACCACTAAAATCCAGCGAAATTGAAAATGAAAAAATGCCTGTGTGGAAGGCTCTTCCGATACTGTCCTCTGATGCCTTGTCATCGGTCGCTTATGGTACAGAGCAAATTTTGCTTGAGCTGGCAACGGTAGGTGTCGTAGCTTTTTCCTTTTCCTTGCCAGTTGCTTTGGCAATCATTCTTTTAATCAGTATTTTAATTCTCAGTTACAGACAAGTTATCCAGGCGTATCCACAAGGTGGGGGCGCTTATATGGTTGCAAAAGAAAACCTCGGAATGATGTGGGGAAGGCTAGCGGGTGTTTCATTGCTGATTGATTATACTCTGACCGTTGCGGTTTCAATATCCGCGGGTGTCATGGCCATCACATCCGCTTTTCCATCAACCGTTCCCTATATCGTGCCAATGTCAATTGCGCTAATTTGTTTGATGGTCATCATGAATTTACGGGGAACGTCTGAATCAGGAACCATTTTTTCATTGCCGACGTATATTTTTATTGGAAGCATGCTTCTGCTCATCGGTAAGGGTAGCTTTGATATTTTGACAGGCGCTAATCATGCGGTTCACGCGGTAGCGATGCCTTCTGTTGTTCCATCTGGATTAACTTTATTTGTTTTGCTAAAAGCATTTTCATCCGGCTGTTCAGCAGTTACGGGGATTGAGGCAATCTCAAACGCCGTGCCTAATTTTAAAAATCCTTCAACAAAAAATGCAAAATTAACCTTGCTTACGTTAGGGATATTACTAGCAATTATCTTTGGTGGGGTAACGATACTTTCGTTAGCATACGGAATCCATCCGGATCCAAAAGGACATACTTCTGTTCTGTCGATGATCACGGAACAAGCCTTTGGCAGGGGGATATTTTACTTCATTACGCAAATTGCGACAATGCTGATTTTAACGCTTGCTGCCAATACGAGTTTTAATGGATTTCCAATTCTTGCTTCCATTATGGCTCAGGATAAGAACTTACCAAGGATGTTTGCCAATCGCGGAGACCGCCTTGCCTATAACTATGGAATTATAGCACTCGGTATTTTATCCAGCTTATTGATTATTCTTTTTAATGGGAAAACAGATTTGCTTATACCTTTGTATGCAATAGGGGTGTTCTTATCTTTTACGCTGGCGCAAACGGGTTTAGTGCGAAAATGGTTGAGAGAAAAGCCTAAAAAATGGATGCTTCTTGCAGCAACCAACGGTATGGGTGCTTTGGTCACCTTCCTTGTATTAATGATTTTCTGTATGACAAAATTTTTGGAAGGGGCATGGATCATTATTATCGTTACGCCTGCCTTTCTCTGGCTGATCACACGTATCTATTCGCACTACGAACATGTGGCGAATGAACTTCGACTTGATTTGAGTATTCCAATTCCACAAAAGGAATCGCTTATCATTGTTCCGGTTGCAGGGATTCATCGTGTTGTGGCTTCAACGATTACCCATGCCAAGACGTTGTCGCCAAATGTAGTTGCTTTTTATGTTGCATTTTCCGAAGAAGATGCGATACGAATGGAGAAAAAATGGGAAGAGTGGAATCCTGAAGTTCGATTAGTGTCCTTCGTATCAAGATATAGGACCGTAACGAAGCCTCTAATCGCTTTTATTGAGCGAATAAATAACCATGTTCATGAAAAACAAATGGTGATTGTACTCTTGCCTCAATTTATTCCGAAAAAAACATGGCATCGCTTGTTGCACAATCAATCAGCGTTCTGGATTCGATCCAAGCTGCTTGCAAGGCAGGATGTCATTATCGCCACCGTTCCATACCATTTACACAGCTAGAAAGTTTTTTAAAATAAAATTGCCGGCAAAAGGGGACTTTGAGAGGTCCCTTTTTGCATATAATCATTTTTTTGTTATGCTGAGTAGGTAATCTATTTCCTTATTTTTTTAATAAATAATACTGTTTAAAAGTGAAAGTTGGTGTTTGTATGATCCATACGTATGCGATTACCCAAGATCAAAAATTAATCTTAGATGTTCCTATAGCCGAACTTAAATCTGATACGTACCGGTTTTACTGGGTAGATTTTGAAGAGCCTACCGCGGAGGAGACGAAGCTGCTGAGTACGTTTTTTCATTTCCATCCTTTAGCGATTGAAGACTGTCTGCATTTCATTCAGAGACCCAATATGAATCATTACGATAATGTGCATTTTTTTGTGCTCCATTCATTAAAAAGTGAATCCATTCAATGCGATGAGGTAGACGTTTTTGTAGGGGACAAGTTTGTTGTTTCTTTTCATAAGGAAAAAGATAGTGCAATGGATGAAGTGAAGCGGAAATTTCTCGAAACAAAGGACATTGAGAAAATTGGACCACTTTTTGTACTCCACCAAATAATTGATGAGCTTGTCGATTTTTATTTTCCGATTATGCACCAAATTGAAGACAAGCTTAATGTGTTTGAAGAGAACGAAGCAAGCAGTAAAAAAGTCATTGAAGAAATATTTGAGGTGCGCAGAGATCTTATTCGTTTGAGGAAGACGATTATTCCGATGAGGGATTTGCTATACAGGATTATTAACTCCAATCGAATTCAGGAAAATGGGCAATATCAGCATTATTTTACGGATATTTACGATCATTTGATGAAGCTGACGGATATGCTCACCTCGAATCATGAGGTCACGGCTGATATACGGGAAAATTTCATGTCGATTCAGTCGAACAAAATGAATTCGATTATGATGACCCTGACCGTCATCACGACGATTTTCATGCCTCTCACCTTTATAGTTGGTGTATACGGCATGAATTTCGACAATATGCCCGAGTTGCATTGGAAATACGGCTACTATATGACACTTTCTGTCATGGCACTTCTGGCAATTGGCATGAGCATTTGGTTTTACAAAAAGGGTTGGCTGTTCACGAAGTAAGGATCAAAAAGGCATCTTGCATTGCAGGATGCCTTTTTGGTATAAAAATGTATTTAATCAAACGTTTGATTAAATTCGAATCATCCTTGTGAATAGTCTTTTTTTGTATAGCTTAAAGCTAGTTATTTCAAGAGGAAAAATATTCATAAAATTACAATAAATATATTGTAATTTTATGAAAAATCAATAATATGGAAGATAAAGGGGGGTAACCGGAATGAAAAACAGCATGCAGCCACATATCCGGATCGGCAGTGGCTACGACATTGAATATGCATTGTTGCCGGGTGATCCTGCCCGGGTAGCGGAAGTCGCTAAATTTTTGGACGAAGTGAAAGAGGTCGCACATAATCGGGAATTCAGGACGATTCTCGGATCCTATAAGGGTGTACGTGTTTTTGTTACCTCCACAGGGATTGGCGGGGCATCTGCAGGGATAGCGGTAGAGGAATTAAAGAAAATTGGCGTGAAGGTGATGATACGCATTGGCAGTTGCGGAGCATTACAAAAAGAAATAAAGATTGGAGAACTGGTTATTGCGGCGGGAGCTGTCAGAAATGACGGAGCCTCTACCGCTTATATTGATTCATCGTATCCTGCTGTTGCCGATTCTGAACTTTTGTTTCAGTTAATGGAGGCGGCAAAGAGGATGGGAAATAGTTATCATCTCGGTCTTGTCAGGAGTCATGACAGCTTTTATACTGATGAAGAACAGAAAATCGATACTTATTGGTCAAGCAAGGGGATTTTAGCATCAGACATGGAGACAGCCTCCCTTTTTGTGATTGGCAGATTACGAGGCTTAAAGACAGCGTCTTTGTTAAATGTGGTTGTAGAAAAGGAGGGTGATTTGGAAGGGGGAATCAACGACTATCTGGACAAAAACAATGCGAGCAAGCTCGGAGAGTCGAAAGAGATTCTTACCGCACTGGAAGCTATTTTTTCCTATCATGAGAATCGTAAAAATAATAAGGAGGTTTTTTAAATGAAAAAGCAAAGTATGTGGTCAATGCGTCTTTCTACCGCTTCATTGGTATTGATTCCTGTCGCGGTTGGCATCAATTATATCGGTAAATTAATTGTTGGCCTTTTGAAGCTGCCTTTATGGCTCGATTCGATCGGCACCGTCCTCGCAAGTATACTGGCGGGTCCGATTATTGGAGCGTTGTCCGGTGCGATTAATAATGTCATTTACGGGCTGACAGTCGATACGATTTCCTTTGTCTATGGAATTACGAGTATAGCCATTGGCTTGGCGGTAGGTATTTTATTTTATAAAGGAATGATATCAAGCTGGTCCAAAGCTGCGGTTGCAGGATTAATTGTTGGCTTGGTTGCTACAATCGTGTCGACGCCGTTAAATGTAGGCTTTTGGGGTGGACAAACAGGAAATGTGTGGGGAGATGCTCTTTTCGCTACAATTCTCTCAAATACTCATTCTACTTGGCTGGCATCTCTGCTTGATGAGCTCGTTGTCGATGTGCCGGATAAATTGGTCGTTGTTCTTGTCAGCTTTGGCCTTTATAAGGGGCTACCAAGAAATATCGTTCAAGTTTACAATTCTGATAATAAAGTAGAGACTCTGGATTAACTCCTATTCTTTTTAAAAGGAATGCTCTGCTGGAAAGCGTGTGAAACATTCGTTTCATACGAATGATCCAAAAAACGCTATATTAACCATTATAATTAACAGAGCCATAAAGGAAGATGGTGACGGCTGTTGAAATCGATTAGTTTATATACAGATAGAAAATCCGTTTTACACAGCCTTGATCCGATTAACAAGCTGTATTATATTGCTTTTGCCATTTTCATACCGATCATTCTTCCATCCATTGAAATTTCTTTAGCATGTGTTGCTTTGAGTTTTACACTTCTCATTTCCGGAAAGGTATTTACGAAAACAATGCCCGCATTTGGAGTAGTTTTGTTTACTTTGCTGACGGTCATACTGATCCAAGGGTTGTTTCGGCCTGGAAATGCAACTATTCTCTTTCAGGCAGGGCCTTTTACGATGTACAGGGAAGGCCTTTTGTATGCGTCAATCCTTTCGTTAAGGGTCATCAATATCGTCAGTTCGTTCATGATTTTGGTGCTGACTACAAGCCCTTCCGATCTCGTCGATTCGCTTGTGCGAAAAGGAATGTCACCGAGAATCGGCTATGTTATCAGTTCTGTTTTTCAAATCATTCCGGAAATGATGGCAGCGATGGAAACCATCACGGATGCACAACGGGCGAGAGGAATGGAAACAGAGGGAAATCTGCGCGTGAGGATCCGTGCATTTTTTCCTTTGCTCGGCCCTGTTGTACTTGGATCACTTATCAATACGAAGGAAAGAGCGATGGCCCTAGAAGTGAGAGGCTTTAATGCGAAATCGCCTAAAACGTATTTATTAGATCAAAAACAATACCGCTTCAGCACTGTAATCCAGTGGGGTATATTGTTTGTCATCGGGTGCGCCATCGTCTGGAGGCTGGCTTCATGAAAAAAATAATCGTCGAAAACTTAAAGTATAAATATCCTTTGACAGAATCATTGGCCCTCGATAACCTGTCGTTTGAGGTGGAGCAAGGCGAGTTTATTGGAATTATCGGAGCGAATGCTTCTGGTAAATCAACCCTTTGCCAGTCGATTGTCGGACTCGTTCCTCATTTTTATAAAGGCGCTTACGGAGGAACCGTGATTGTGGATGGATTGAAGGTGATGGATCATGCAGTATCCGATATTGCCTTGAAGGTGGGAATTGTTTTTCAAAATCCGTTTAATCAGGTGACGGGTTCGAAGCTGACGGTGCTTGAAGAAATCGCTTTCGGCCTTGAGAATATCGGTGTGCCGCAAACCGAAATGCTGGAACGTATTGAGACTGTTCTCGAGTTATTAAATATCGCGCCTTACAGAGAGCGACATCCTTTTGATTTATCGGGCGGGCAAATGCAGCGAATGGCGATAGCGAGCATAATTGCCATGAAACCGAATATCATTGTACTGGACGAGCCTACCTCACAGCTTGACCCTGAAGGCGCGGAGGAAGTGTTCCAGGCAATACACCGTTTGAGCGAACAAGGAATTACGGTGATTATGGTGGAGCATAAGATGGAGAAAATCGCCCACTATTGCAATCGAGTGATGCTCCTTCAAAAGGGAAAAATGATCGATTTTGATACGCCTGAAAAAATTTTTTCGCGAGACGATTTGGAGACTTATGGGGTGACGGCCCCTGTGTATACCCGCGTGTGCAAAGCGTTGGATCTGAAAATACCCGGTACAGACTATTATCCCGTCACGCTCGAACAGGCTTCCCGAGTGTTAGGAGGGAAAATCAAATGATAAAAATCTCCAACCTTTCCTACGCTTATACAAAAAACACCCCCATTTTTTCTGAAATTAACTTGGAGTTCGATCGTCGCTCAACAGCCATTATTGGTCAGAATGGCGCCGGCAAGACAACGTTAGCCAAATTGCTGAAGGGTCTGCTCAAGCCGTTTGACGGGGAGATTATGATTGGACAATATAATGTTAAAACAGTTTCAGCCGCTGAACTATCGAAAGTAATTGGACTTGTTTTTCAAAATCCGAACGATCAAATTTTTAAAAGCAAGGTGCTCGATGAAGTAATGTTCGGTCCGCTTGCGATTAAAATGTCAGAAAGCGCAGCGAAGAAAAATGCGCTCGAAGCACTCGAATTGGTAGGCCTGCATGAGCAGCTGGAAACAAATCCGCATGATTTAAGTTTGTCGGAAAAAAAGCTGTTGTGCGTTGCTGCGGTTGTTGCGATGGATCCAGAGATCATTGTGTTTGACGAACCGACGATTGGCCAGGACTATGCCGGAAAAGAGAAAATAAGAAACATCATCCAAGTGCTGAAAAAAAGGAACAAGCTCGTAATGACCATCATTCATGACATGGATTTTGTCGCTGAGAATTTCGAACGTACTATCGTTATAAATGAAGGAATCGTAATCCTTGATGGCGATACACGTAAGGTATTTGCAGAAAGGGAGATCCTGAAACATGCTCATGTTGAGGATCCAAGCATAACGCAGTTGGGAAAAGTGCTCGGTTTTCAAGAAACGTTTTTGACAGTTGAGGAGTTTGTCCAAAGGTGGAAACAATCACAAAGGTAAGTGTCCTTTGCATTTATAATGCTAAAAAGTGCCTTCACTCGATGTGGGCACTTTTTCTGCGTTTGGCAAGGTGAAAAGAATTATACACAACGCGAAAGCTCATTTGTGTTTTTAACAGGCATTTATAGGGTAAAGTAAAGATTGTGAAAAAAATGAACCTTGAAAGGCTGAATATAAACGAATGATCCAACATACATTTCCGAGTACCCGACTAAAAAAATACCGCAACTTTGATGAAGCGGCAGACAGCATACTTAGCTTGATGAGCCAGTTTATTGAAATCAATACATTATTCATAGCTAAAAATGATAAAAAAAAGAATGAGATTGTAAAGGTTTTAAATAACCATTATTCTCTTCTTGAACAAGGGGATATTCTGCCTTTTGAAGAGACATTTTGCAAACTAAGCGTGGATCAGGGAGTAGATGTATTGTTGATCCCTGATATTAATAATAATGAGCTGACTATGGATTTAGACGTAACAAAAAATCTCGGTGGAGGCTGTTTTATCGGGATTCCGATATTTTTTGAGAATGGGGATAATTATGGCACGATTTGCGGCCTTGATAATCGGTCGTTCGATTTTACGGAAAAGCATATTGAGTTGTTTGAAACGATGGCTTCGCTGCTCACATATGTGCTGGAGCTTGACTTGGCCCATAAGCAAATTAAAAATCTATCCGTTCCTGTCGTGCCAATTACAAAGGGGATTGCGACCATCCCTTTAATCGGAGATATAAATGAAGGCAGAGTGGAAAGAATCATTAAAACCGCGCTGTTTAGCTGTAAAGAGATGTCATTGGAGTATTTGATTATAGACTTATCAGGCATTCTCCACATCGATAACTGGGGAAGTTCTTCATTGCTGAAAATTGTAAAAATGCTTCGCCTAATCGGAGTAACTCCGATTTTAACAGGGTTTAGTCCCGAAATGGCGATAAACGCAATTGAAATTAATGTCGATCTCAACAATGTTATCATTAAAGCAAATTTGGAAGAGGCACTATCTCATATAGGATTTAGACTGGAAAGAGTTATGTAAGATGGGGCATCAAAAATGTATGAGATTGCTTACTTTAATTATCGAAGCGAATGTTTTACGGATAACGTGTGATTATACAGAAAAAGAATCTGCAAACGTAGATTCTTTTCTTACGATTAATCATTTAATTTGATTTCGTACGGGTTTCCAGCAAGGTTCTTTCTCATTTCGTCGGTAATAACGAATGCGCTTTCAGTTGAAGTGTCGGTTAAATTATATTCAGCTTGCACGCTGCCATCGTAATGATTTGGTTTTCCTTCCATATGTACATATCCCTCTTTTCTTCGAGTTACCTAAATTTTACTATTTAAATGCTCCGAAAAAAAGTTTTTTTTACATTTATGGAAAATACTATTCACCATTTTTTTCAGTGACTGAAATTAATTAATACTATATGACAAACTAGCGAGACATAGGGGTTAAATAGCATTTAATCAAACGTTTGATTAATAAAAAATATTCGTTAGGATTGTAAAAGGTCCTTTAAAAAGAAAAAAATCGGAGAATATCCTTATCCATATCTAATAGAATGAAAAGATAACTCGTTTTAGATTCTCTCAATCTTAAAAGCTGTTGCTTTTTGTTAAAATAAAAGAAATTTCAAATCTATATTTAAGGAGAATCATATGCTGGCACATCTTCATTTTAAAGGCAGGAAATTAGTGATGTTTATATGCATTATTGCATTTTTATTATATTTGTTTTATGCTGCGTTTCTTTTGTTTTTTAGTCCCTATCGACAGGCGGCACATGAAATGGGGCCCCGTTACAATCTTATACCGTTAAAGACGATTACCAATTATATTCGAGCATCCGACCATCTTGATTTCAAGATTTGGTTTACTAATCTAGCAGGAAATGTATTTGCCTTTATTCCGCTCGGTTTTTTTCTTCCTCTGCTCTTCAAACGTTTCAATTCCTTTTGGCGGACCAGTTTGTGGGTAGTTGCTACCACCGCAAGTGTTGAAATCATTCAATTTATTACCCATGTTGGCAGTTTTGATGTAGATGATATCATTTTAAACGCAATTGGCGGTATCATCGGATATGTTCTCTTTAAAATTTTGTTTCGTATCCAGATATTTTGGGAAAAGTAACTCTGCCAAATAAAAAAACAAGAAAGCTTTTTATAGAGGCTTTCTTTTTAAATTAAACCAGTTGAAAAGTAAAAAATATTTCGCAAAGCTAAATAATTGATTCGTGACCTAAGAAGTAGTAATATTATCTCGAATTAATAATATGTTAATTCGAGATATATGCAAGAAAGACCATTTTCAGTAATGCATTTTACACAAAACTTCATGAAAAGGAAGGTACACAAAAATGGCGAAAGTTTTATACATCACAGCACATCCCCATGATGAAGCTCATTCCTTCAGTATGGCAACAGGTAAAGCGTTTATCGAGGCTTACCAACAAGCAAATGCAGGCGATGAAATCGTTCATATTGATTTATATAATGAAAAAATTCCTCAAATTGATGCGGACGTTTTTAGCGGATGGGGAAAACTTCAATCAGGCAAAGGATTTGAAGATCTCTCACCTGAAGAAAAAATAAAAGTGGGCCGTCTTTCTGAATTAGCGGATCAATTTGTGGAAGCGGACAAATATGTGTTTGTCACACCTCTTTGGAATTTTTCATTCCCTCCAGTGATGAAAGCGTATTTAGATTCCATCTCTGTTGCTGGAAAAACATTTAAATACACGGAAAAAGGTCCGGTCGGTTTATTAACGGATAAAAAAGCGTTGCACATCCAGGCTCGTGGAGGTATTTATTCCGAAGGACCAGCAGCGGAAATGGAAATGGGACACCGTTACTTGAACGTGTTAATGCAATTTTTCGGCGTTCCTTCTTTTGAAGGATTATTTGTGGAAGGACATGCAGCGATGCCTGATAAAGCACAGGAAATCAAAGAAAATGCCATTGAAAGGGCAAAGGATTTAGCGCAAACGTTCTAAGTCTAAATAAGTATAAACTTAAAAAGTGCTTGTTCCCATGAAGGGGAGCAGGCACTTTTTTGTTCGGGAACGAGTGAATATAAAAAATTCTGTATGGACTGGTTTATCATTTTTCTTCGTAATTTGGATAGCGCGGTATATATATTATACGAGTTCTTTGTTATTCTTTTTGTAAAAGCAAATGGTTCACGAGGAGAATTGCGATGGAAAATAAATACGAGTTAATCGTTGTTGGAGATAAGAGACATGATGGTCTATTTTATACAGCGGTGAAGACAACGGGAATTTATTGTTTGCCTTCATGTACAGCGAGAAAGCCTGCACGTGAAAATGTAGAATTTTTTCAGGAAGCTTTGAATGCGGAAGCAGCAGGGTACCGACCTTGCAAACGGTGTTTTCCTAACGTCCTCGGTGTTCCATGGCATGATTTTAAGCATTTTATCGAGCTAGAGGCACCGTCTGAATTCAGCTTTGAAGAATGTCTCGTGTATGTAAATCGCTCGGAAACAGAATGCCTTCATCAAGTAAAGGATGGAGAACTCGTGAAATTCGTTCAATTTGGCGACGTAAATGTGCTTCTGAAAATTAGAAAAGAGTCGACTCGCCTTCGCATTGATTTTTTAAATGGCCACCCTCCCAAATGGGTACGGGCGCAGGCGGCAAAGTATGTTTTTGATTGGTTTGATTGGGGAACCGATATTCGGCCTTTTTACGAGTTGGCAGCCAATGATCCGATTTTGCAGGTGTTGGCAGAAAAGTATCGAGGGCTGCGAGTCATTAAAATCCATGATCCTTTCGAATGCCTTTGCTGGGCGGTGATGGGACAGCAAATCAATTTGAAATTTGCCTACACATTGAAAAAAAGGTTGGTCGAAGCGTATGGGGAGAAATTAGTTTATGAGGGAGAACCATTTTTTTTATTCCCTAAACCTTCGGTGATCGCCTCACTTCAACCAGAAGATTTAAAAAAGCTTCAATTTACATCAAGGAAAGCAGAATACATCATCGGAATTGCGCAGTTATTTGCGGAACAGCGGTTGAAAAAAGAAGAACTTGCTGCTGAAAAAGAATACGAGCCCTTGATGGAAAAGCTGATGTCAATTCGAGGTATCGGGCACTGGACTGCCGATTATACGATTATGAAATGCACAAACATCAACTGTGCATTTCCGCTAGCCGATGTAGGAATACATAATGCGTTAAAAGGAATTTTGGGGCTGTCGGATAAGCCGTCACTAGAAAAAATCAGACAGTTGGCTGAAGGATGGAAAAACTGGGAAGCGTACGCGGCTTTTTATTTATGGAGGTGGCTGTATGACTGAGCGTTATGTGGATTATGTTGACACACCCATCGGGTATTTGGAGATCGTATGTACGGAGACCGCCGTCGTGTCAGCCATGTTTGTCGAAGGAAGAACAGAAGCGGTAACCTCACATTCATTTATGGAAAGTATCAAGCAACAGTTTGTTGAATATTTTAACGGAAGTAGAAAAGTATTTGACGCAGCCTTATTCTTTAACGGTACCGATTTTCAAAGACGAGTTTGGGATGAACTGACAAAAATACCTTATGGCCATACCATATCTTACAAGGAACTGGCTGTGAAGGTGGGGAATGAACAGGCATCACGCGCCGTCGGCCATGCGAATGGGAAGAATATCATCAGTATCATCGTTCCCTGCCATCGTGTCATTGGTTCAAACAATAGCCTCACCGGTTATGCAGGTGGACTGGAGCGAAAACAATGGCTTTTGGAGCATGAAAGGTAAATATACTGATAGTTAATGAATACGAGATTTGGCTGGTTGCTTGCCAAAGGGAAGCACCAATCCACAAGAAAGGATTTTTTTAATGCAAATAGCACTGAATATAATGCTTATCCTAATGGGGATTTTTGTCGCAGCTTTTCTTTTAATGAAGTTCTATCCGGTGTTTGGCGGGCAGATTTCCAAAGGGAAACAAGAACATTTAAGAAAATCTAAGAACTATCATAATGGGAGATTTGTCAATCAAATCCCGACGTCGATGGACATGAAATTCAAAGAGAATGTGGGTACACTCATTGATTTTATCAAGGGAAATCCCAATGGCAAGCCGAAGCAGCCGATTACAGTCGAACAGTTTGTAAAAGGCACAGGTTCACAACGCACAAGGATTACCTGGTTCGGCCACTCTGCGTTTCTCATAGAAATCGACGGAAAAACGATTCTGCTTGATCCGATGTTTGGTACGACACCATCACCTTTTCCGATGATCGGCGGTAAACGCTACAGCGGAAAGCTTCCTTTCGAGCTGGATGAACTGCCTGAAATCGACATCGTTCTCCTTTCGCATAACCATTATGACCATCTGGATTTTGGGACTATCAAAAAAATCAAGCATAAAGTACAAAGATTTATCACACCGCTTGGAGTCGGAAGCAATCTGGAAAAATGGGGTGTGGAAAGCAGTCGCATTGAGGAACATGATTGGTGGGATGATTTTCACTATAAAGGACTCGATTTTGTCTGTACGCCGGCAAGGCATTTTTCGGGCAGAAGCCTGCTCGACCGCGATGCGACTTTATGGTGCTCCTGGATCATAAACGGTATGGAAACGAATATTTTCTTTAGTGGCGATAGCGGTTATGCTCCCCATTTTAAAGAAATTGGTGAAAAATACGGGCCGTTTGATGTAACGTTAATGGAATGCGGACAATACGACGAACGGTGGGCATCAATCCATATGGTGCCTGAAGAAACGGTTCAAGCGCATATGGATGTAAAAGGAAAGCTGATGATACCGATCCATTGGGCTGCCTTCACGCTGGCGCTGCATGATTGGACAGATCCAGTCGACCGCGCTGTAAAAGCAGCGACCGAACGAAATGTTGCCATTTCAACCCCAAGGATTGGAGAAACCATCGTTCTTGGTTCTTCAGACTACCCAACTGCTGCATGGTGGAAAAACTAAACGGCATTAAAAGAGAGCATCTCATCGTCCGAAAGACGAGATGCTCCATTTTTATTTACAATAGACATAAGAAATTCGAAGATTTTTACTCACGTATCAAATTTAACCAAACTGATGATTAAGACGTTTATTCTCCGTGATAACCACCCATGCCGCCGTGATAACCACCCATGCCGCCGTGATAACCACCCATGCCGCCGTGGTAGCCACCCATACCGCCGTGATAACCACCCATGCCGCCGTGGTAGCCACCCATACCGCCGTGGTAACCACCCATACCGCCGTGGTAGCCACCCAT
>JAUZPT010000330.1 GCA_030705745.1 Bacillota bacterium
ATCTTTGAAGTAACACAATATTTCTTATCTAAAAAAATAATTATGTCTGCTACTCCGTATTCCGTTGTTTGAACAATATGATTGACCTTTCCCCCTGTTATCCAAGAAAAGTTGCTCCGTTTGCGAAAAAAGACCCCATCAATTTTTTTCTGTTCGATAAAATCATAGACTTTTTCCAGTGGCGATTTAACCAATACACATTCCCCCTTTCTTTTTACAAAACAGATCCTTTAGGATAATATTAATGCCAGCTCCATACAGTGAAACATGGCAATCGAATTTTCTATTGAAGTTTAATCTTTTAAACTATTTTTGACATATTGTAAAAATCCAAGAAACGCACTTCTACCAGCCTCGATTTGCTTAAATACTCCAGCATCCTCAAGTACATGTTGGAATTTTAAACCTACTTCAGTATAAATAATTTCTTTGATAGAGTCTTTAGAAGTGTTATTATATTTCTTTATCAATTCCTGATACCAGTCCCAGTGCTTTTGCATGTCAGCGGGCCATTGCTCCTGTTTAACCGGGTTCACAATATATTCAGTAATTTGATTTAATTCTGAGGCTAGTCTTCCTGGCAATACCGCCAAGCCCATTACCTCGATCAATCCGATATTTTCTTTTTTTATATGGTGATGCTGTTTGTGAGGATGAAAAATACCATCTGGAAACTCATCCGAAGTCCGATTGTTTCTCAACACAATATCCATTTCGTATAATTCTCCCCGCCTTCTGGCTATAGGAGTTACAGTATTGTGTGAATTATCATCGCTATAGGCTAATATACCAACAGATGAGTCACTATACTCTTTCCAAGCTCTCCATATGTATTCCGCTAGGTTACGAACATCTTCCTTTTCTCCTATAATTCGTATAACGGAAAGCGGCCAATTCAAAATACCGACTTTTAAAGAAGGAAAACTTTCTAGCACGATGGTTTCTACTACCTCAGCTTTTTCCATAGCAAATGAGTATTTTCCTCCTTGGAAATGATCATGAGATAAAATAGAGCCTCCCACGATCGGCAAATCAGCATTAGAGCCAATAAAATAATGTGGAAATTGTTCAGTGAAATCCAATAGCCTCTTAAAAGTTTCCGAACATATTTTCATAGGAACATGTTCTTTTCGAAAGACGATGCAGTGCTCGGAATAATACACATAAGGAGAATATTGTAAAAACCATTCCTCTTCATTTAACGAAATAGGAACGATGCGATGATTCCCTCTTGCTGGCAGTGAAAGCGTGCCTTTGTAGCCCTCATTTTCGATACATAACAAGCATTTTGGATAAGACGATGGAGCAGAACTTCTTATCAAAGCGATTTCTTTCGGGTCAATCTCTGGTTTGGCTAAATTTATCGTTATATCAAACTCACCATAAGGCGTAACTGTTTTCCACTGGATGTTTTTCGCAATACGATCTGCTCTTACATAATTCGATGAAACGGCTAGTTCATAGTATTTTGTGGTTGCCATTTCAGGACTTTCGTTATAGTTATGCTTAAATTCCTTAATAACCTCGGAAGGACGGGGCATCATGCAATTCATTACTTCCGTATCCAACATATCTCTTTCTGTATTTGTGTTTGATAATAACACTCCATTTTCATAAGACCAATCCAAAATCCTTTTCAGTATTTCTGAAAGAACGGGTGGAGGATTCTCAGTTTGAATATCCTTCCAGTCCAACAATCCAAGCACTGCAAGAATCCTGTTCCTAACATATATGGCATCTTCTAATTTATATAATTTTTCACGTAAACCGTATTCCAATAAATGCTGGATTTCTTGATGGATTCTGATCATGATTGAAACACCTAACCTTCCAAGCTTTTTCCGTAATTCAAATCACCATTTGAGTTTCAAATTTACACTTTGAATGCAAAGTATGTTTTTGATTCCATATTTTCATTTCAATCATGCTATCACCCGCAAATCCATGAATGATCGCTTGCCACACATTCAAGGTACCGTTCTTCATATTTAGAATGGAGGTTAACTAAATGCCAAGGTCGTAATTTCCCAAGGGGACAAGTCCAAGTGTAACTCGGTTTGATTATTGCTAAGTTGTGCTGTTATATCTTTAAGGGTATTTCCGCTAAAATCGACAAGCCCCACTTTATTGAAGGTGTGGTAAAATGTCATTTTCGCGGATGTGATTTTTTCATCTGAATAATTCATAATTCTTACGATATAGCGGTCATCTTCCTGATAAAAAGCGGACAGAAGGATTCTTTCTTCATCTATATGAAGAATTTCATTTTCTTCTTTTTCACTATTTTGTACAATTGGAAAATTTGCTCTCGCAGCCTTGGACCGTTTCGCACTTTCCCATGGGGTATGGGTATTAAAATTCAATGAAAATGTCCAGGTATATTCACCAAATACTTTATCTCTCGCTAAAAGATGGATAATTTTTCCTGATTCATTTGCTCTTTCCAATTTAACTTTCTGTACTCCTGGATGAATTATGGTAAAACCAGTGTGTTTACTTATGACTCTCATGTAGGTGTTAGCGTAAATGTCGTCAATTTCAGTTTTTTCTTCTCCAAATGGATAATCACGATAATAAACAGCATGAGGTAAATGATGCTTAAAAGTAGCATGACAATTAAGCGCTAAATTCACACCAGTATAGAAGTAGGATTGACACTTAATTTCCTTTGTTTGATGATTGATGAATACGCGCGCTTCTGCAAACGCTACAGGAGTTTCGGTCGTATGCAGCGTCACTAAATCGCAATGCAGCAATAAAACACTCTCAATACCACTTCTAGATTCTACGCTTGCTTTAATTCTAGATAAAGAGATTTGGTCAGGACAATGTGTGGTCCCATCAAAAGCAAATGTAAAAATTTCATGAGCAGAACTTAATGCCGGATACATGCTTGTGTGTTCATTTTGTTTTGCAATCGGCCCTGTAAATCCGGTAAAGTCTATTGTTTCATTTGATTTTTTATCTGTGATTTGAATTAACCAAGTACCTTTCTTCCAATTAACTTTGAAATGTTCATCTTCAATCCAATCTTCTCCATACTCCGTTTGAGTCTTTTTATCTTTCATGTCTTTTTCTGTTTCTTCTATAGTAACTGTTGTTGTACCTAAAGTCGGTACTTCAATGACCATTAATCCTTTTATTGTCTGGTCCTTTTCTTCGGTAATCACAAACGGGACTTTTTCTCCATTATTTATCAAAACGAAGTTGTTGTGCTTCTTTTTAATTTCAAATGGGATGGTTTGATCGGAAGACACACCATTATAATTCGAGACGGCTAAATATGAGGTGTTCTCTCCTTTGGTCTCATAAAGTCCTTTGATTTCAGCGGAACATGATGAAATGATATCTTGATATTTTTTAATGCCGTACGAGCCTGCTTTAGTCTCTATCCCATCCTCTGTAAAAGCTCGATAGCCTCTCGCTGCGGAAAAATCATGATTCTGAAGGATGAGAAATTGTTTCCATAAATTATTTAAAATTTCTTTATTATCAACAATGCTGCCCTTTAAATTCTTAAATGCAGATAATGTTTCATAGGCTAATAGAGATTGTTCTACCTTTTGGTCAACCATAATCACTTTATCTCCATCGTAGCCCCATCCGCCATCTTGGTACCAATTATTTTTGTAATTGGATTGATCCAATGGAATATAAATCGATTGTAATTCGCGCCCAGTTAATTCATAATCAAAGTACTCCTGTAACGTAACCGACATTCCGCCCCATTCCTCTACATGTTTAATGCCCTTTTCAAAGGGAGTCGCACTGGCGCCCCAATCCATGCCTGGAGGCCAAATCTCCACCCATTGAAATAACAATGGTTTGTTATAATCCTTTAACCTTTCTTTGTATTCACTATAGCCGGTGTATTGCCTTACACAGGAAACCATTAAATCATTGGCAGGTATAGCAGGTATTTCAGTTCCGTCAATTCCCTTCCAGCTAATTATCGCTTCATTTAATGGCATAGCCTGTC
>JAUZPT010000331.1 GCA_030705745.1 Bacillota bacterium
AGGTAAGGTTAAATCGCTTATCTAAATCAGAAAATCAACAGGACCATTATCAAGGACTATCACTAAATTAGATAGTAGGATTCTGAGAAAATAAAAAATTGTCGAGAAAATACCCCTTTCTCGACAATCTGAGAAGCAGGAAACCCTACTTCTCTTTTTTTGCAAATAAAATCATGAATTCGAAGCTTGTTGACTAATTTTTCTTTTTCAGGCTTACCCGCTGATTGGCAGCATTCGATCTTGCCATTGCTTCTAAATCTTCTTGGTCTGCCAGTTCTTTCGAATACTCGACATCGATTCCATCTGATTTCAGGTTTTTAGGTACTTGAGGAAGAGAGGCTTTATTTTTTGAACTCCCCATTATACAGACCCCTTTCAAAGTTAAAAGTACGGAAACATTATTTGTCTCCGTACCTTATCTTTTGCTTATAAACAATCTAATATGAATGGGGGATTTTAGAAACTAAAACGTAACATCTTCACAACAGTTGAAGTACATTAATCAAAATTACCGTTTTGATTTTCTTTCTGCAAATCCGCCTGCACGATCCGCCCGTTTAAATTCTTTTTGATAGCTTATTTCCTGCATGCTAGTTAAAGTGAATTGTGGTTTTTCCTTTTTCTTTTTATCCATTCGTCACATTCCCTTCAGCAATTTCTTACTACAATTTCCATTTTCTCCTGAAGTGAAGTGAATCATACAATTCATGATTAAAATAAATTGGTTAGTGCAGAATGCAATGTTGGAAATCGGAAATCGAATCCTTTTGCGATCAGCTTTTTCGGAAGGACTCTCTGTCCTTCAACAACAAGGGTGCTCATTTCTCCGAGCAGCAATTTCAAGGCAAATCCAGGGACAGGAAGCCAATGAGGGCGGTTCATTACAGTGCCTAGTTCGCGACCGAATTGATCCATTGTTACAGGCTCGGGAGCGGTGAAATTGACAGGGCCATCTAGTCCTTCGTTGATCATGGCGAATAAAATTCCCCTCACCACATCATCAATATGAATCCATGACATCCATTGGCTGCCGCTGCCAACTTTTCCGCCTGCAAAAAACTTGTAAGGCAACGCCATTCGGGGTAAAGCACCTTCTGAGGTATCAAGAATAATCCCAAACCGGCAGAGAACTGTTCGAATTCCCAAAGCTTCTGCTTCACTTGCTTTCTTTTCCCACGAATGGACAGTTTCGGCAAGGAAATCATTCCCGGAAACCTCATATTCCTCAGTAAACGTTTCCTCAAGCGAGGTTCCATAGAAGCCAATTGCACTTGCATTGATTAATGCTCTTGGTTTGGCGTTTAATTTCCCTAATATAGTGATTATCTCTTCAGTCGCTTGAAGGCGGCTATCGAGAATGCGCTTTTTTCGTTCAGAGGTCCAGCGTCCGCTATTGATCGATTCACCCGCAAGGTTAATGAAAAAATCGATTTCATGTAATTGTTCCCACGGTTTTCCGTCTTTACGAAGCCACTCAACGAAATGAACTTGGCCATTCGTTGTATCTGTTTTCTGTCTTCTGGTTAAAATGAAGATTTCATGATTTTGCTTTAATAATTCTTTAGTTAATGCAGAACCAACAAAGCCGCTTCCTCCCGCAATGGCAATTTTCATTTGTCCGACTCCATTTCTTTACTATTTATTTTACACACAAAAAAATTTTTTACCTTCTTTGAATGTGTTACGATTAAGATGGAGGTGAAACCTGTGGCTATCATAACTAAAATCACCACGCAGCAAAAAAGGCAGGATCGGTACAATGTGTTTCTCGATTATGGAAAAGGGGAACAATACGCATTCAGCGTCGACGAAAATGTCCTGATTAAATTCCAACTTAAAAAAGGTCTGGAGCTTGATGATTTCGCTTTGATGGAAATCAATTATCAGGATGATATTCGCAAATCCTATAATCTTGCGGTGGGCTATTTGGCGGCTCGAATGAGAACTGAAAAAGAGATTAGGGATTATCTTGCCCAAAAAGACATGGAAGAACCTGTTATCAAAGAAGTTATTCATAAATTATTCGAGCAAAACTATATAAATGAACAAGAATTTGCTTTCGCCTATGTCCGTACACAAATGAATACGACGGACAAAGGTGTTAAGATCATAAAAACGGAATTAAAGGAAAAAGGCCTCGCAGAAGGATTGATCCAAAGTGCGCTGGAATTGTATCCATTTGAGATGCAAGTTGAAAAAGCATTAAAGCTTTGCAGTAAATACAGTAAGAAAAATGCAAATGAATCAAAACGCTTGTTAAATCAGAAGCTGGAAAGCATGTTAATGAGAAAAGGATATCCGTATGAAGTTATAAATCTTGCCGTAAATGAAGCGGAGCAAGCAGAAGGTGAAAAAAATGATGAATGGGACGCTTTGGTGTTTCAGGCAGAAAAGGCTCATCGAAAATATTCCAAATACAGCGGATATGAGTACAGGCAAAAAATGAAACAAGCTCTATTTTCAAAAGGCTTTTCGATTGAATTGATCGAACGCGTTTTATCTAACAAAAATGAAGACGAATAAAAAAATAATGACGGAGAGCCCGTCATTATTTTTTATTTTCATTTTCTATAATTATTTCTTCCTGATCCATTTGGCTGATGATGATTTCGGCAATTTCCCTTGGTGAACGTAAGCGGGAAGGATCCTTAATATGGTCACTTTCTTCCCAGAATGGAGTAGCCATGCCCCCCATGTATACGGACGTAAAAAGAATGGCTGTACCTTTGTATTCTTTTTGCAAACTTTCCGTGAATCCTTTAACTGCAAATTTACTTGCCGCATACACGGCTTCATTTACTTTTCCTCGCAACCCTGCTGTAGAGATGATATTGACGACATGACCTTCTCTTGTTTCTGGTAAATGTGAAAGGAACGCTTTTGTCATGAAAATAGTGCCCAGCACATTTGTATCCAGCATATCGGTAATTTCCGCTTCCTTAATATCCACAAAAGACCCGAAATGGCCGACACCTGCATTGTTAATGAGTCCATAAATCTGATGTTTCTTGGATAATTCCTTTAAGGCATCTTCTGCTTCATTCGCTTTTCGAACATCCAGCCCGATATATGCTGCTTTTCCACCTAGTGTTTCGATTTCTTCTTTTACGCCAATTAATTTATCAGTATTGCGTCCAGTTAGAATGACATGATAGTTCTTTTTTGCAAGAAGAAGCGCGAGCTCTCTTCCGAGTCCAGAACCGGCACCAGTAATAATAATCGATTGCATGATTTTAGCTCCTTCTTTTAGATGTCTTCACTTTATTAATATTACAAAATTACCTATACTAAAAGAAAGTAAAATGGCAGGTGGAATGAAAATGTCTCAAGAAAAAAGATATAGCAGCATGACGGAATATGAATTAAAGCAAGAAATCGCCTCTCTCCATGAAAAGGCGCGAAAAGCTGAACAAATGGGGATGGTTAATGAATTTGCCGTTTTGGAGCGAAAGGCAGTCATGGCGAAAGCATACTTATTGGATCCTTCAGATTTTGAAAGCGGAGAAATATATGAAATAGATGGTGACCCTGGTTCTTATTTTAAAATTGATTATTTGAATGGAGTCTTTGCCTGGGGATATCGTTTAAGTGGGGAAAATTCTGAAGAAGCATTACCTATTTCAATGTTAAAAAATATCAGCGGGAAGTAATATCCCGCTGATAAACAAATCTTAACTAATTGTGGGGACCATAAAGTGAATGCAAAGGTTAAGTAAATAATTCTTCGTTTGTATCGCTTTCACGATGGCTGGAGGCATTCATCCGTTCTTGCGGATGGGTATTAATTGTGCCGTCTGGCCGTTTGGATGCATATTCCGCTTTGGCCCTTGGTTCGCCTTCAAACTTGTTGCTAGTAACATTAGGGATTGCTTTGTTTCTCATTCGATGGCCTCCTGGTTAAGGTTTGAGAAAAGACAAGTGGAGAATAGCTGAAAATGCTCACCACCTACAAGTAGTATGAGAAAATCCAGGA
>JAUZPT010000332.1 GCA_030705745.1 Bacillota bacterium
ACAGGCAGTATGAATCAGTGCAAATGTTTGCAAAAGCGAATATATTTTAATTATTATCCTTTTCATCATATATATCAATAGAAATGAAAAGATAGTCTGAATTTTCTTATATTACAGTGTCTTTAATAGAATTCATCTAATACTATTTTGCGTTAATCCAGAAACTCCGTTTATTGATGGGAATGGTAGAGCATCTCGTCTCTAATTGAATCTAGAATTAATGATAAGGGATATTGTTCCTTTAATCAGGAGTTCTCCGATATGATTGAACGGGCTAAAAAGTGTATAACTAAACACTAACATTTAAAGGAGAAGAGAAGTCATCAGAAGTGAGATCGAGTCTGAATAGATGCCTCATTCAGACATTATAAGAAAAAGCCGATTGATACACAAATGCATGTGTTTCAATCGGCTTTTTCCGTATTATTTTTGAAAATCTACGATTTCCTCTTTGTCTACATAAATTGTTGAAGTGCTTGGTTTTGTTTCAGCGATAATTTCCCCGTTTCGGATCGAATAGCGAACAGAAACTTGGCGACGAATCGCATCATAGGAATCTGTAGCTGGTAACACGATAAAATTCGCGGGTTTACCAACCTCAACTCCGTATTGGTCTTCGATGTGAAGCGTTTTGGCACTATTGGTTGTAATCAAGTCAATGGAATCCATAATTTGCTCATAGCCCATCAACTGGCATACATGAAGGCCCATGTGTAACACTTGTAGCATATTGCCTGTTCCAAGTGGATACCAAGGGTCAAAAATGTCATCGTGGCCGAAGCAAACATTGATACCAGCCTCTAACAGCTCTTTCACACGAGTAATGCCTCTTCGTTTTGGATACGTATCGAAACGGCCCTGCAGGTGAATATTGACTAATGGATTGGCTACAAAGTTAATATTGGAAAGCTTAAGCAATCTAAAAAGCTTCGAAGTATACGCATTATTATAAGAATGCATCGCGGTTGTATGGCTTGCGGTGACTTTTTCACCCATGCCGTAACGGTATGCCTCAGCGGCTACTACTTCTAAAAATCTGGATTGTTCGTCATCAATTTCATCACAATGGAAATCAACTAATCGATCATATTTTGCTGCTAATTCAAAAGCTTTTTTAACAGATTCAACACCATATTCTCTCGTAAATTCGAAGTGGGGAATTCCACCTACTACATCGACACCCATTTTTACAGCTTCTTCTAGCAGCTCAAACCCATTAGGATAAGATAAAATTCCTTCTTGAGGGAAGGCTACTAGCTGGATATCCATCCATGGTGCCATTTCTTCCTTCACTTCGAGCATGGCTGTCAAAGCAGTAAGCTTGGGGTCCGTTACGTCTACATGTGTCCGCACATATTGAATCCCTTGAGCAAGCTGCCATTTTAATGCTTTCTTTGCACGGTTCTTAACGTCCTCATGGGTTAAAAATTGTTTCCGTTCAGACCAACGTTCGATTCCCTCAAACAATGTCCCGCTAACGTTCCATTTTGGTTCTCCGGCGGTTAAAGTTGTATCTAGATGGATATGTGGCTCAATAAACGGAGGGAGCACAAGGCCTCCTTCAGCATCGATTCCAGTAGAAGAAGCATGGTCGTTACTTGACTCTACGATCTTTGAAATTTTTCCATTGTCTACTTCTATTTGCCACAATCCTTCTCTTCCACGCAGTCTAGCATTTTTTATAATCATCAATTTCACCTTATTTCGAAAGTTTTGATAGTAGGAAGTATAATACGCCTGATAATGCAATCGTCGGATAAGTAGCACCAATCGTACCAGTAAACATAGATAGGTTATGAACTAATAGGAAGAAAATAACTCCAAGGATCCAAACAGTCATCGCTTTTACATTAAATCCACCTTGGAACCAATACTTTCCTTTTACTGTTTCGAATTCATTTGTGTCATAGACTTTTTTACGGACTAAATAGAAATCAACAATAGTAATCGCGAAAATTGGACCAAAAACCATTCCGATATAATCCAAGAATCCGATAAACGAATCTAGGAAACTTCCTACATAAAGAGGTACTACTGTAAGTACTGCTGCAATAATGGTAACTAGCCATAAGGATGTAATCGGTTTGATTTTTTTCGTAACATTCGTTAAGGATATCCCAGCTGCCATAAGGTTAACGGCATTGGCTGTTGTACTTGTTAATATGATAACGATAAGAGCGACCATACCCAGTCCTAATTTACTAACAATGGTACTTGGGTCAGAATTATTTGGATCATATACACCAGTAGAAATAGCGGTACCAATCGCACCAATTACTCCTACAAAGGCAAACCAGAATAATGCAACGTTTGCACCAATCATTGGAGCAATCGTAGCGGTAGCGCGATTTTTTCCATAACGGGTGAACTCAGCGATAGCTGGAACCCAACCGAGGCTGAATGCTGCCATCGCATCCATTGCTGCTCCAATCGGCATTAATTTTCCTTTTGGTGGTTGCCAATTCATGATGGCGTGAATGGAAACATGCTGCAACACGACAACCGTTTCCCAAACACCTAGGATTAAGATAAATACCACACCAACACGTTCTACTAGTTTCACTGATTTATGTCCCATTGCAATAGAGAGTAAATGAAGAATACTCATCACGACAATTCCGAATATCATCGTTTTATTTCCGCCCGGTTCTCCTAAACCTGGCCAGCCAAAAAGTTGTTTGCAAACCATACTTATGGATATTGCGGCTATAAATGTATTTACTGCGGTCCATCCAATAAATTGGGTTGTATTTAATAAGGATGGTAGGTAGCTTCCTCTAACACCGAATGAAGGCCTCGTTAAAGCCATCGTCGAAGTTCCAACCTTATAACCAATAAAGCCAATCAGTGCCATGATCAAGTAAGCAATAGGGTTTGCAATTAATGTAACAATAACTGATCCGCCAAAAGCAGCACCAGCGACGACACCACCCACATACCACGAGCCATTATTGGCATTTGCCCCAATCCACGTGGCGACCATATCGCCAAAGCTTAAACTTCTTGCACTCATTGGTACTGCTTCCACCGCGCCATATTCTTTGTCCTCATGAACCTTTTCATTTGTTACAGCTACACCACGATTTGTTTCCACTATTTTTCCCCCTTTTGAAAAGTGTAGAGGTACAAATGCCTTTAATATTGGCTGTATTTATGCAAAAAAAAGAGACTTTCTGTCATGTAACTAACAGAAAGTCTCCGCAAAAATATACTCTACCCCTTGGTAGAATGCCGTCAACCTTGTTAGCCTCCCAGGACTAAATTAAAGGTACCTCTTATTCAACTATTGAAAAATATATCTCTTTTTTTAAAATGTGTCAATATAATAAATTGGAATGAATATATCAATATAATTAAATAAGCCAGAAAACAATGAAGTTCCTGGCTTTTTAATTTTTACTTTTATCACTCTGATTACGTTTCAGAAATATTCCATTAGTAAAAATTCCTTCCATTTTTTTAAGGTTAAATTAAGAATTTAATACGATAATTGTTTGCAGAAATGAAAAACTACTGTGTAAATCCCGGGTAAATAAAAAATAAGAGGAGTTTAGAAAATGAAAAAGAAACGTTTATTAACAGCTTTAGTCTCAATCTTGATGATTTTCGTTATTGCGGGTTGTTCAAATTCTGGAGATTCAAATCAGACTGCTGCAGCATCCAATAATAATGGAAACGGAGGAAATGCTAATTGGTCAGGTTTTCAAAAACCAGATGTATACGGTGAGATTTCTGCAATTGATGGAAATAAAGTTACTTTAAAGCTTCTAGAAATTCCACAAATGTCTAGACGGAATGGACAAAATGGAGGCAAGGGCAGGTTTACTGGTGGCGGTTCCGGAGGTAATGGAGGTCCTGTAAGAGGCGGAATGAGAGCAAGAAAATACACCGGTGAAGTGAAAAGTTTTGTCATCCCTGACGGTGTTTCAATCACTACAATGACCTGGGGACAAAATGGAATGACTCAAAATA
>JAUZPT010000333.1 GCA_030705745.1 Bacillota bacterium
ACAAGCAAAGAAAATTTCTTTTAGAAAGTGAGGCAGCTACCATGTCTGTAGCAATTGCAAAAAACACTGGAATTCATCTCACCCGCTATTCAGATAAAAGTTTTTCGGAAGAAGATAATGAAATACTCAAAAGGTTTGCAAAAGTCTTTGAACAGTCATATACCCGTTTCCTCGATCTCCAAAAAGCCGAAGCACAGGCAAGAGAAGCGCAAATTGAATTAGGATTAGAGAGAGTGAGGGCAAGAGCAATGGCCATGCAAAAATCAAATGAGTTGTCAGAATTGGTGGATACGGTTTTTAAAGAATTGACTAAACTTGATTTTGCACTGACATGGTGCATCATTAATATCATAGATGAACCTTCATTGTCTAATACTGTTTGGGCAGCGAATCCTGATACAAATATGCCGCCTGAATCTTATCACATGCTATTTGAAGATTATCCTTTTCATCATGCGATGATGAAAGGATGGAAAGAAAGAAAGACAAAATATGTATATACACTCGAAGGCAATGAAAAAAAGGTGTACGACGAATATTTGTTTAATGAAACAGAATTCAGAAAGGTTCCGGAAGCAGCACAGGCAGCATCGAGAGCAATGGAAAAATATGTTGTTACTTTCTCATTCAGCAATTTCGGAGGATTACAAACTGTAGGAGATGCACCACTATCAGATGCCAATCTCGATATACTTAGCCGCTTTGGAAAAGTTTTCGATCTCACCTATACTCGTTTCAATGATTTGAAACAAGCCGAAGCGCAGGCAAGAGAAGCAAAGATCGAAGCAGCATTGGAAAAAGTAAGAAGCAGAACCATGGCCATGCAGCGAAGCGATGAATTATCAGAAACAGCTGCTGTTCTTTTCCAGGAATTCAAAAAATTAGGTGAAGAAGATCTTTTACAAATTACTATCGGTATATATAATGAAGCGGAGGGGTTGATAGAATTCAATGTTACCAGTTGGGCCGGTGGGGGTGAACAAATAAACCGGCCATTTATTTTAAGTGTTGAAGAACCCACATTGTTGAAGCCTTTATTTACAGCCTGGAAACAACAAAAAAAATCAATTGTAGTTGATCTTAATGGTCAGCAATTGGAAGATTGGTTGAAATACAGAAATGCTAACTCTGGTGTTACCGTACGAAGTGAAGATACGGGCGGCCGGCGTGTGGTAAGCGCTGCCTTTTTTTCCAAAGGCCATATTTCTTTTTCTTCATCAGAACCAAAATCACCAGAGACCATCCAACTGTTAGAAAGGTTTGCCGGAGTATTTGATCTTACCTACACTCGTTTCCTCGATCTGAAAAATGCAGAAGCGCAGGCAAGAGAATCACAAATTCAATTAGCATTAGAAAGAATTCGTGCAAGAACGATGGCGATGCAACGCAGTTCTGAATTGAAGGACGCTGCCATTTTATTATTCAATCAGTTAACAGAATTGGGTGTTGATACATGGACTTGCGGGTATAATATTTGGGACGAAGATAAAAAAACAGTAACGGCCTGGTTGAGCAGGAATACGGTGACGTCGGCTTTTAAAATCCCGCAAACTGAAAACCCAACGCTGTTACATTTTTATGAAGCTGCTCAAAGAGGGGAGTCATTATTTGTAGAAGAAGTTAGTGGAGAAACATTGACAGAACTGTACCGGTATTTAGGAACACTACTTGTTTCAGAAGAGGTAGTTAATGAAGTCAGGGGACCGGGATACTCTGCACCCACTTTCCAGGTAAATCATGCTGCTTATTTTTCATATGGGTATCTCCTGTTTGTAACGTATAAACCATATCCTGAGGCGCATGAGATCTTTAAAAGATTTGCAGCTGTATTTGACCAGACCTATACCCGTTTTCTTGATCTGCAAAAAGCGGAAGCACAGGCAAGAGAAGCACAAATTGAAGCAAGTTTGGAAAGAGTAAGAAGTAAAATGATGGCCATGCATAATAGCAGTGAGCTTTTGGAGGTGATTAATTTATTGGCTGATCAATTTCAAATTCTTGGGTTCAAAATTCATTCTGCAAATTTTAATACAAGTTATCGTGAAAAAGACTGGAATCTTTGGCTGTATAATCCGGGCATCCCTGTGTACCCTGATAAAATTCATATACCTTATATTGATCATCCTTTTTTCAACCGCACGTTAGAAAGCATCGCAAAGAGTGCAGATTTTGCCACCTTTGTTTTCACCAAAGAAGAGAAAAATGGATTTCTCGATCATTTATACGCTAATACGATAGCAAGAAATTCCCCTGAAGAAAGAAAAAAATTTACATACAATGCGCCAGGCTTTGCATGGTCAAGCGTGTATTTAAAAAATACAGCACTAACAATAGCCAATTATGATGCTGAACCTTATACTGAAGAGCAGAATGGAATTATCCGGAGATTCGGAAATGTTTTTGAACAGACCTATACCCGCTTCCTCGATTTGCAAAAAGCCGAAGCACAGGCAAGAGAAGCGCAGGTAGAAGCTGCTCTGGAAAGAGTAAGAGCTAAAGCCATGGGCATGCATAACAGTAATGATCTTTCGGTTACTGCAAGCATGGTGTTTACTGAATTAAGAAAATTAGGAATTGATCCAATACGCTGTGGAGTGGGCTTGTTGAATAAACAATCAAGAAAGGCACAACTTTATTCTGCCATCCCTTCACCCCGCGGAGATAGTCTTTCATTAGTAGGTTGGGTTCAATTGGAAAAACATCCTGTATTGGAAAAAATATATGATTCATGGATGCAGCAGACAGATTATTTTCCTGAATTGCAAGGCGAGCAATTACAATCCTACTACACACTTTTGTTAGCCGGATTATCAGTGCCTGTTCCGAATTTTAAGAATGAGCAAAAACAATATGGACATTTTATTCCTTTCTCTATTGGTTGTTTGTATACCTGGTCGGATCAGAGATATGATGAAGACCAGATGAAGATCTTAAGAAGATTTGCGACCATCATTGATCTTACATTCAGAAGATATCTTGAATTGCAGCAATCAGAAGCCAATGCAAAAGAAGCCGTAAAGCAGGCCGCATTGGATCGTGTTCGCGCAGAGATTGCTTCCATGCGCAGAATTGCAGATTTAGACAGAATTACACCGCTTATCTGGAATGAACTTACCATACTGGGCATTCCATTTATCCGTTGCGGCGTTTTTATTATGGATGATGAACAACAACTCATTCATACTTTTCTTTCCACACCCGATGGTAACGCCATTGCCTCATTTCACCTGCCATTTAACGTAAGTAATGATATGAAACAGGTTGAGTTGCACTGGCGAAATAAAGAAATCTATAAGCAACACTGGGATGAAAAAGCATTTATGGAGTGGACACAAAATTTAATACAACATGGCGCCATCAATTCTCCTGATTCTTATTCAACCGAACATCGTCCCACAAACCTCTACCTGCATTTTGTTCCTTTTCTGCAGGGCATGCTGTATGTAGGTAGTGAAAATTTCTTAAACGAATTTGATCTTGATCTTGTACAAAATCTTGCCGATGCATTCTCAACCGCATATGCCCGTTACGAAGATTTCAATAAACTGGAAGCTGCTAAACAGCAGGTAGAAAAAACGCTGGTCGATCTTAAACAGGCCCAGGCACAACTGGTACAATCCGAAAAAATGGCATCTCTTGGAGAACTCACTGCAGGCATTGCGCATGAAATTCAAAACCCATTGAATTTCGTGAATAATTTCTCTGAAGTAAGTAATGAGTTGCTCGATGAAATGATAGAAGAATTAGCAAAGGGCAATTGGCAAATGGCAAATGAAATTGTAAATGATGTAAAACAAAATCTCGAAAAAATAAATCATCACGGTAAACGTGCGGATTCAATTGTAAAAGGAATGCTGCAACACTCACGGTCAAGCACAGGTGTAAAAGAGCCAACAGAAATTAATGCCCTTGCAGATGAATATTTAAGATTAAGCTATCATGGA
>JAUZPT010000334.1 GCA_030705745.1 Bacillota bacterium
CATCAATCGCTGGGACAGTCTGCTCAATTATCTTGCTGATGGCGCACTGGAAATAGACAACAACTGGATAGAGAATGCGATCAGACCTAGTGCTTTGGGCAAAAAGAACTTTTTGTTTGCCGGTTCCCATGAAGGAGCCCGACGGGCTGCCATGTTCTATTCTTTCTTCGGTACCTGTAAGAAAAACGATGTGAACCCTTATCTGTGGCTTAAAAAAGTTCTCCAAGTCATCCCAGAATATCCTGCCAATAAAATCGGAGACCTGCTACCGCAAAATATCAAACTATAAATCTTTCCGAAATCAAACCATGTAGTTGGTCGGATGGATACGGTAATCTTGGTAATTGAAAAAAAATTGATGCATAATTCAAAGATACTTTATAGATACTCTATGGGTATCCATAAAGTATCCATAAAGTATCCATTAAGTATCCATAAAGTATCCTTTAAACCTGAATTTTACCACTCTTGTCCTTAACTGAAATTAGTATACACTCATGTTGCTCCTGAAATACATGAATATCATTCAAAGGCAATTATTTAATTTGCTTTTTTAAGGTGTATACGAATTTAATAGGCCCTTCTGCATTTTTGCGTTCAACCACAACCTTGATCAGGCTATCGCTCATCTTTTTATAAGTGATCGTGTTAGGGTAATTTTGCCCTTTAGTCGCAAATACCAAGGTGTCGGAGGAGGTTGATGTCATCGGAAAATCCTGTGTTAACCCTTCAATGGTTTGTTCTTCTATTTCACTGATAAATAGAATGGAATTGTTTCTCAGCACAATTCTGGGGCGTTCTTCAACAAGGCTGTCCGACTCCGAAGGGCTGACAGAAAGTCCCTGATAGCACGTGTCGTTAACACGTTTCCATATTTCCGAATAGTTGGTTACATCAGTGCTTACCCATTTTCCTTCTATCCAGTGCATCTTATCAAAAATCTTTTTGGGATCTTTTTGAGCGCTGCTGCAACCGCTGATTACTAATGTAATGACAATTGCCGTTAGTAAAAATGTTCTATTCATGATATTAGTATAATCCTATTAATAAAACGGTTTAAAGGTCATTTGGTTGAATGAAGAAAAAATAAATTGCATAAAATGGTCGAATGAGCGATCTACTTTTTTCTTCCAAAATGATTTTGCAAATTTAGTTATTATCCTGATGAAACGAGCATGAATGAAGATCACATACACCGATGAATATTTTATGTGCGAGTTCCATAAGACCTATTTATTAAAATTATTTACTTATGAAATCTAATCAATCCCTCAATAGGCGAACGGAGGATTGTTCCAACTAAAATGCCCATTTGTTTGGCTTCTTCGCGAAGAATATCGCCAAGAAAATAGGCAACTGAACCGACAAGGCTAAGCGTCAGGTGCTGATAATCGGGGCATTTGCATACCTGATATTTGAGATAATCGTGAAATTCTGCTTTTATCAGATCGTGGATATAAGGATGATCTTTATGCAAACTGAGAAAATCGCAGAATGAAGCAAGGAATCGGTTGGGATGAGATTGGCGATATACGGCATCGAGAATTTCTTCGAGTTTAGGATGAAAACGCATTTCGAAGGCGATTTTAATCTCAGGCGGCATTTCACCTTTGAAATATTCCCGGATTAATTTGGTTCCAAAACGTGCGCCACTGCCTTCATCGGCAATGATATAACCCAGTGAAGGAATATATTCAACCGCGTCATCGCCGTCATAATAAACCGAGTTTGAACCCGTGCCAAGAATTCCGGCTATCCCTTTATGAAGGCCAAAGAGAGCACGGGCTGCTCCTAATGTGTCAGAGCGTACTTCGATTTTTTCTGCATTTGAAAATGCTTTTCTACATGCATTGTAAATGATATCACAATTTTCCTTGCTTGAACACCCTGAACCATAAAAGAAGATTTTCTTTACATTCTTAAAGTCAATTTCAGGAATTAGTTTGTTTTTTAAAACCGTATAAATCCCTTCCGAGTCGATGAAATAAGGATTGAAACCAATAGTCACAACTTTGGATATTTCATTTTTCTCATTGTACCACCACCATTCCGTCTTGGTTGAACCACTGTCTGCAACTAATATCATGTTTGCTAAAGAATTTGAATAAAAATTGGATGCGTTCATACGCGATTGAGTAAGCTTGTTTCATGAAAAGATATGAATGCAATCAGGTAAGCAGCGGGAACAGTTTGGGCAGGAAAATAATACATCCCGTTATAGCAGCGGCCATCGCGACAAATAAAACAGCACCCGCGGCTGTATCTTTTATGATTTCGGCCCGTTTATCATAATCAGGGAACCTCGCATCACATATCATTTCAATAGAAGTATTGAATGCTTCGGCAGCAAAAACAATTCCGATGCACAAAACGATTGCTATCCATTCCACCTGACTGATCGATAATAAAAATCCAAGGATTATTGCTATCGCAGTTAATCCCAGATGAATCCAGGCATTGTGTTGTGTACGAACCAGGTATAAAATGCCATGATATGCATACACAAAACTCAGGAGCCGTTTCCTTGTACTAAATTGATTTTTATTTTTGTCAATCATATGATTAATAATGACGAAGTTATAGCTTGCAAAGTTAAGAATAAATTATCGCAGTAAAGGTCTTATGATTTTTAAAAAAAGAAAAACCGGCAAGATGATTCAATTTTCATAATATTGCTGAAATTCACCTTATAAGATATTTTTGAATTTCAGGACAGGGTCATTTCTGTTTATTTTTGTATATTGCAGGCTGAAGTTAGCATTATAAGCCATACTTTGTGCAAAAGGGAACTAATCTACTTTATCAAGACGCGATATGTCAGACGAACAAAAAAAATTTAATATTCTGCTGGTTGATGACCGACCCGAAAACCTGATTACACTTGGGGGTATTCTGGATAGCCCGGAATTAAACATATTCAAAGCAAATTCCGGAAATGAAGCATTGAGTTTAATGTTTGAAAACGAGTTTGCACTGGTATTGCTTGATGTACAAATGCCGGTTATGGATGGCTTTGAAACTGCCGAAATAATGCGCAGCACGGAACGAACCAAAAATGTACCTATCATTTTTGTAACTGCTATCAGCACCGAGCGTAAGCATATATTCAAAGGGTATGAAAAGGGAGCCGTAGATTATTTGTATAAACCGCTTGATCTTGAAATATTAAAAAGTAAAATCAAGGCTTACATCGAGCTTTTTAAACATAAGCAGGAACTCATTGATACCACTGTAAAACTGGAAAAAACCGTTGTAGAATTAAATAAGGCCAAGCTGATTGCGGAAGAAGCTACAAAAGCCAAGAGTTCGTTTCTTGCCAATATGAGTCATGAAATCAGGACCCCTTTAAACGGGATAATTGGAATGGCTGAATTAATTCTGATGGATGAGCTTTCAGACACTCAAAGAGATCGCCTGAGTGATCTCAAGACTTCCTCCGAGTCGTTACTGGAAATCATCAATGAAATTTTGGATATATCAAAGATTGAAGCGGATAAACTTGAATTGGAGACCGTTACATTCAGTCTGCGTCAAATGGTTGAAAAATGTGTCAGA
The DNA here is from genome assembly GCA_030705745.1 of Bacillota bacterium. GTDB lineage: Bacteria > Bacillota > Bacilli > Bacillales > Cytobacillaceae > Neobacillus_A. The sequence goes on from JAUZPT010000334.1 coordinate 3,556, forward strand.
CTGCTTGCGGTGAAAGCCTTTGAAAAGAAAGTTGAGATGGTCTGTCGCATAGATCCCGCATTACCGGATTGCTTTATAGGCGATCCATTACGCATAAGGCAAATATTAGTCAACCTGCTTGGGAATGCCATTAAGTTTACAAACGAAGGGTATGTCGGGGTTTTTGTTGAACTTGTTGGCGTTTTGGGCAATAATGTTGCGATAAAGTTCTCGGTCAAAGATTCGGGGATCGGCATTGACGAAGACCGGTTACCTTTGATTTTTCAGTCTTATATTCAGGAAGAAAATTCAACGTCACGAACCTATGGCGGGACTGGTTTAGGCCTTACTATTTCAAAAAAATTGGTGGAAATGATGGGCGGAGAAATTGATGTTCAAAGCAAAAAGG
>JAUZPT010000335.1 GCA_030705745.1 Bacillota bacterium
AGGCCATTTTTCAAAAATATTTAAAACGTTGATGGGTACAAGTTGTGATTTGAAGTGGCGGGAAGCGGATGAAAAAGAACGCCTTTGGGTCGTAAGCCCAAGCCACCCAATAGCGGAAGACATTCCGGAATATATCGAGTTGGAAAAAGAAGAAATGTACGGTGAGCATTTTGACATCCCTCAGCCGGACGAGCTCATTTTTACAAGCTGGTTTGAAGGCGGGGAAGTGTTCCGCAGCGGCTGTACGTTCAAACGTGGGAATGGTAAGGTGTTTTATTTCAGGCCGGGCCATGAAACGTATCCAACGTATCATAATGAACAAATCCAGAGAGTCATTGCGAATGCGGTGAAATGGGCGCAGCCTGTAAAGCGTGAACGTCCAGTCTACGGAAATGCGAAACCATTAGAAATCATTAAAGGACTTCAGGAGAAATGACTTCGCACATATGGTAATTATGTTGTCAGCAACATGAGGATATTATTGTATCGTTTGAAGAAGTATTCAAACGTGCCGAGCTCAATTTAAAGACTGTGATGATTTAGGAACCCGTTTTGCAGATGTGGTGGGTCCAGAAATAGATTGATACAATATAGAAAAACTAATCAAACGTTTGATTAAAATGAGTTAAAGCCTTGGCCTACAAGGCTTTTTTGCAGTTTAGGAATCTATGGGGGAGGAAAATTAATCAAACGTTTGATTAAAAAGCCCTGAAGCCTTGGTGCATAAGGATTATCCGTTTGGTGGTTGTCGATACAAAAACTAATCAAACGTTTGATTAAAAAAAGTTAAAGGCTGATCTATATTGAAAGCAGCGGAAATGGGAAAGAAAATGTGTATGTTAATATTTTTCTGAATATAAACAATGTTATAAAAATATTGACACAAAAATCGTTCCACGATAAATTTATGGTTATATAACAGGACGTGTTTGACAGAGCTGTAAATTCTCTATAATCAAAAACTTTCAGGGAGGATGAGAAAATGATTTTACATAAAATTGAAACCGCTTCCAAAATGGAAATTGAACGACTTCAATTAATACGGCTTCAAGAAACGCTTACACGTGTTTATGAAAAAGTTCCATATTATCGAAAGAAGTTCGATGAATATGGTGTGAAACTTGAAGACTTTCAATCCATCCGGGATGTGATCAAGCTTCCTTTTACGGTGAAGAAGGATTTACGGGATCACTATCCCTTCGGCTTATTTGCCGTTCCTCAAAGCGATTTGATACGGATTCATGCTTCGTCCGGCACAAGTGGCAAGCCCACAGTTGTAGGGTATACGAAAAAGGATATTCAAAATTGGGCGGACCTTGTCGCTCGTTCGATTGCCATGTCCGGCGGCCAGCCAGGAGAAATTTTGCATAATGCTTATGGTTATGGGCTTTTTACTGGAGGGCTTGGCCTTCATTATGGTGGTGAAACGCTAGGGATGGCCACAGTGCCAGTCTCGGGCGGAAATACCGACAGGCAAATTACGATCATCGAAGATTTTAATCCAACGGTCATTTGCTGTACTCCTTCGTATTTATTGAATATAGCAGAGAAGATGGAGGAACTTGGAAAGAACCCAAGAGAGACATCATTAAAATTTGGAATACTCGGAGCGGAGCCTTGGTCAGAGGAAATGCGCCAAACCATAGAGAGAAAGCTTAATATTAAAGCTTGTGATATTTATGGATTAAGTGAAGTAATGGGGCCGGGTGTTTCAATGGAATGTCATGAAGCCCAGGACGGTCTGCATATTGCGGAAGATCATTTCCTTGTAGAAGTGATTGATCCAAATACGTTATTGCCTGTACCCGATGGTGAAGATGGGGAACTTGTTTTTACAAGCTTGACGAAAGAAGCATTTCCGATTATTCGCTATCGTTCGGGGGATATTGCATCGCTTAATCGTGATAAGTGTAAATGTGGGCGGACGACGGTTCGGATGTCACGTGTAAAAGGCAGGATTGATGATATGCTCATCATTCGCGGAATCAACGTGTTTCCATCTGAAATTGAGCATTTTTTACTAACAATCAAAAATATCGAACCACATTACCAGCTCCACGTATTTAAAAAAGGAAGCTTGCAGCATATTGAATTGCAGGTGGAAGTGATGGGAGAACTCTTTACTGCAATCCGTGGAGATATGAATCACGGAGAAATAAATACTCTAAAAAAGCAAATTCAAAATCTAATAAAGAACCATTGTTTAATAACCTTGGATGTTAACGTACTTCAGCCTAAATCACTCCCAAGATCGGAAGGGAAAGCTGTCAGGATTGTTAACCATATAAATGAATCGATGCAAGTGTAATATTTATAAGTGAAGGGCTGACCTGAATGGCTGCTAGACTTTAGCCATTCGGGTCAGCCTTTTTCCTTGTGGGGGCTAACTAAGCATATTTGATCTTAAAAAATCAATGATTAATAAATTCATTTGAATAGCAATGGGCATGATACTATAATAATGCGCGATTTGTATTAATATTTCAGAATTTGAAAATGAAGGAATTTACAAATTGTAAAAATATGTGAAAGTCCATTGGCACTTGTCCATTCAGAAAATAGCTCGGAAGCATATAACATAGTAAGTCGAAAGAAAGAGAGAACTGAACTGATATCGGTAATTTCTTTTCATTCTTTTGATAAAATCATAAAGGAGTGAATTGTATGAATAATAATTCTGGTTGTGGCTGTAATTCACACGGTAAATGCCCACCAATGCAAACTTGCGATACAGCAAAAACTCATGATCATTTTTGTACGGTAGGACCTCTACAAAATGTTAACGATTTTGAACGGACAGTGATACTTGCTGATGTTCCTTTAACTATCAATGTGGAGGCAGATGTTAAACTTCCGACCTTTGCCAACGATATTAAACATATCCGGAAAAATGTGCATTTAACACAGTGTGAGGCAGTTCCTGTGTTTTTCCCTAATTCTCCAGGGTTATCAGCTGCTGTAAATTTATTTATTGAAGGATTTGTACACAAAAATATTCAATATTCAGAAGGCTGTAGCGGTAATATTAAAGACCATAGCGTAAATATTCCGTTTAAATGTTTTCAACCCATCAGTTCAGGTTTATTTCATTTTCCTTTCTTTACTAGCCAAAAAGAAAATATACTTGAAATCAGAAACCTTGCAAAAGATGGAATGGGTTCAGATCGTTGCAGTTTTGGATCTATAACATTCGAAAATCTTAATGAACCCATTGAGTGTAAATTGCTTAGAGCTAGAGTAACTCAGATGGACTTTCCGAAAAACTTCGATCCTTGGGGACGTTTTGATAAAATTACTGAAAAAGTGACAGTTGATCTCGTAGTTAGATTGACTCAATTACAACGTCGTGACGATGCTGGTCCTACTGTTGGAGAACTTTTTTTCTCCTAATTGAATAAAGGGGTGTCTCGGAAACCGAGGCACCCTTTTTTACTTATCATAGAAGAGAAAAACCAAATAATTTTTCATGATAGAATTTTTATAAACAGTTCATTTTGCATCGTGTTCAAATCTACATACTGGGATTGTAATAGGTTAATTGACAAATTAATTTTTCCTTGAATGTCTAGTTCCGGTTTACTGTCCTTTGAGATTAATTCGTCATGCCAGATTGTATTAATACGGTGTAATTCAGAGTAAATTGGTTCCGCAAATTGTTGAGTAAATTCACGGTGATACTGAATGGTTTTGTGATCATTTGATTGGAACATATACTCAGCTTGATGGGTACTAGGTAATTTGGGACAGTGAAGCCATTTTGCCTTAAAAACCTTTTCGACTGGAACAATGATTTTTATTGAATGTAAGGAATTTTTCACATTATCTTTTACGTATTCAATATCTGCAATTAATTCACCTTTTAAGAACACATTTGGGGTTGGGAGAAGAACCTTACATTCTAACGAATGTATGCTCCAGTCTACCTTTGTCA
>JAUZPT010000336.1 GCA_030705745.1 Bacillota bacterium
AATTCACAAATCGCGATCTCGCCAATATGATTGGAACCACAAGGGAAACAATCAGCCGAACTTTGACAAAAATGAAAAGAGACGAACTGATCGAGGTTGACGAAGAGGGGAATATGATTATTGATCCAGAAAAGCTTTTAGAGGAAATTTTCGCTTCATAATATTTAGATAATTTGAAGACAAGAATTTTATAATTAAAGGGACCGCAGCCAAATTCATGGATGCGGTCCTTTATGTTATTTCGTTTGCGACAAGTCAAGCATTTCATTCATATCTTCCTGTGCACTCGTAATGAGCTTTAGATTAAAGGTATCCTGTAAAACCTGAAGTACTCCCTCTGAAATGAATTCAGGTGGCTTTGGACCAATTCGGATATCTTGGATACCGAGACTGAATAATCCCAATAAAATGGCCACAGCTTTTTGCTCAAACCAGGAAAGAACGATGCTGACTGGCAATTCGTTGACTGAGCAGCCAAAAGCATCAGCCAAAGCCAATGCAATTTTTACTGTTGAGCCGGAGTTATTGCATTGCCCTAAATCGATATATCTCGGTATTTCTGTTCCAGGAACAACTCCATAGTCGACATCATTGAAACGGAACTTACCGCATGATGTTGTTAAAATGACCGTTTCCGGAGGAAGTGAAGTAGCAAGTTCCCGATAATACTCTCCGCCCTTCCCTGGTGCATCACAGCCTGCAATGACGAAGAAGCGTTTAATCTTACCTGCTTTTACCGCCTCGATTACCTCAGGAGCAAGGCCTAAAACCGTTTCATGATGGAAGCCGGTTAATAGGGTCTCTTCGGATTCTATGTTTGCTTCCGGCAGTTCCAAGGCTCTTTCAATCAAAGCAGAGAAATCGTCATTTACTATTTTTTGAACATTTTCAAGACCAGTCACTTCATAGGTAAACATTCTGTCTGCATACGTGCCTTTTATAGGCATAACACAGTTTGTCGTTGCAAGGATTGCTCCAGGGAATTTCTCGAACAAGCGTCTCTGGTCATACCAGGCTTTCCCGATGTTTCCTTTTAAGTGGCTATACTTTTTTAATTGAGGGTAACCATGAGCCGGAAGCATTTCAGAATGGGTATAAATATTTATCCCTTTTCCTTCTGTCTGCTTTAGCAGCTCTTCGAGTGCAAAAAGATTATGTCCTGTTACGACGATGCATTTGCCCTCAATTTTATTTTGGCTTACCCGGATTGGTTCTGGTATCCCAAGGCGTTTTGTATGTGCTTCGTCGAGCATTTCCATTACGCGAACTGCCGACTTTCCTACTTTCATCGCCATATCGATGTGTTCCTGAACATTAAAATTAGAATTTGTAAGTGTTAAATAAAGTGCTTCATGTGTTGTAGCATCTACAAAAGAATCCGTATACCCAAGTTGATTCGCATGAGTCCGATATGCCGCAATTCCTTTCAGCCCAAAAATGATCGTATCCTGTAAGCTTGCGATTGTTTCATCTTTTCCACAAACACCGACGACAGTACATCCACCGGATGGAGTTTGTTCACATTGGTAGCAATGCATCGTATTTCCTCGCCTTCCATTTTTTCTTCTTAAACAGAATACATGTGTTATCGTTGTTGGAAATGTGATGTGAATCACACCTCTTCGTACTGTCACAATTCGTTCACAAAGTTTTATCAATTTTGTGACAGCACTCTTTGGGAGTTTTTCTCATATATTACAATGTGATTTTTACCGTGGGAAAGGAGAATGGAAATGGCAGACGATAAAAAAACGAAATCTGAACCGCTTGGCGAATTTATTAGGACAATGAATGATTTATTTCAAGAGAAACCAGGAAAGGGCTTTTTGCAGTCGATTGACGATTTTTTCAAAAATCCTTTTCCCTTACATTCATTTCACGTTGAAACGATTGATACAGGAAAAGAAACGATTATTACCGCTGAACTCCCAGGTGTTAAGAAGGAACAACTCAATATTGAAATAACTGGAAATTATATAACCATCTCTGTTACACAAAACGAATTGATTACCGAAGAAGACGAGATAAACAAGCTTTATCGAAGAAAGCAGATGCGTCAAAGTGCATCTCGTACGATAGCGTTATCTCAGCCAATCAATGAAAAAGAAGTTAAGGCCTCCTACCGTAACGGACTATTGGAAATTAGAATCCCAAAGATTAATGGAAAAATAATACAAATAGATGAATAGGGTTTAAAATCAATCATATAAATAAAAAAACAAGCAGATCATTTGCTTGTTTTTTTATATCCATATAAAGATAGCCGTCATAATTTATTTTCCTAAACTTTAAAAAAGCCTCCAAATCCTTTAACAAGCGATGAAACTTGGTTCACAGCGTTCATCATTTGGCCAGCTGTGTTCACCATTTTATTAAAATCTACTGATCCATCCTGCGATTTGAAAGATTTCATAATTGATTGCATTCCTCCGGGCTGTTTCTGGAGCGTGTTATTCTGCGGATAAGGATTTGCATTTATATATGGATTGGCCGTCTGGTAGGAATGTTGATTCATATATGGGTTGGAATATGATTCCTCTTGAGGCTGCAAAGGATTTTGAAAAATAAATTGAGTATCTTTTTGCGGATACATATAGGACGTGGGCTGAAAGTTTTGGTGAGTAGGAAACTGTTGCTGCATTTGCGGTTGAAAGGGTTGAAACCCTCCCTGATAGTAAGGAAGTAGCTGTTGGGGCCATTGAAACGCCGCCTGTGGAGGCGACCCTTGTATCGGATAAGGATAATTGCGATTGTTTGTATTATAGTAAAACGGACCTCCTTGCGGCATTTGCCCCGAGTATCCATTTTGAATGTATTGATTTCCATTCCTGATTGTAAACATGGGCAAACATCTCCTCCGTTTCATCATCAATATAATTTATGATGAAGTTTCACAGTATGTGATACTTTCACCCAAAACTATTTTTTGGTGAAAATTGTCGGAAGTTTCAATTTTTTAAAAATAAAGAAAAGCTTTTTTTCATGATACGATGATAAAAAGATTAAGGAGGAGACGTTGATGGACATTCAGGAGCTTCAAACCATGTTTACGCAAAGCCGGGCATATCCTGCAGAGGACATGAATGAGTTAATGTCATTCGCCAAAAAGGCATATATTCATAACGAATTGTCCTTTAAAGAATACCGGAAAATTGTTCGTGAGTTGGAAAACCAAGGTGCTGAGATTATGTATCATTCCGATGATGACACGTCCACCGACGAAGAAAAGTAAAGTAAAGGGTTGCCTTAAAGGCAGCCCTTCTCCCCTTTTTCAGCATAGCTTAAAATAAGGTTAAGAACATATTCTATTGATGTAGAGGTTTGAATAAATCGTGATTTGCTCGTCTTAACGAAAAAGGACTGAATGGAAATCTGTTCAATTTGCTCGTGTGCCGAATCAACTTGATTTGAATGGAAATTTTTTGGTTTTTCTTCTTTAACCCATTGAATTGCCTCAACCATCCATTGGTCGTTAATCTCCTTTACCTTATCGGAAAAAGGTTTTACCTCGGTAAAAAAATCGCCATCTTTTCCATTTTCCCTCGTTTGATCAAATTGCTTTTTCATGTCTCGAGTAAAGAAAAGTAGATTCTCTGTCAATTCAATTAGTCTTGCTTTCATTATTTCAGGTCTCCTAATCCGCACAAAGGATAATAGCAACTTTTTAAGGTATTTTACTAATTGCTACCTCAATTGTACCTTTTTTCAGAAACCAAGTTCAAGCTCCAAAGCACTTACCCCCTGTTCATGACTGGAGGATAATGGTCTAAATGTCTCTTTATCAACGAAAGCCAGCTGAGTTTCGACCGACTTCAGCCTCGCTAGTTCTTTTGTGTAAAGATCTTTTCGAATTGTTGAAAATGATGACTCTATTGTTTTCTCCAATTGCTCCAGTTGAAGTGAAATTTCTG
>JAUZPT010000337.1 GCA_030705745.1 Bacillota bacterium
CAGCGGCTCCAATCCCTGTAAACACTGCATATGCTGTTCCAATCGGAATCGTTTTTAACGCCTTTGCGAACAACACAAAGCTGAAGACCAATAAAAGAACCGTCATCACACTTGGAACAGGCTCTGTAAAACCATTTGAAGTTTTCAGGCCATAAGCCCAGCCGATTTCACTTAATCCGCCAATGAATAAATAAACCCAAGCCACATCAACGTCTCCTTATGTAAACCCCACAAGACAGCTTAAATAAAAAATCTCTCCAGTCAATTCTGAGAGATTTTTTACTGGCTGTATATCGTCGTTACTATCTCCATTAAATGACGACTAGTTTCCATTCTTTTGTTTTTTTATCAAAAATAATCTTGGCATGACATTCTTCTTTGTTGATTTGTTCATACTCCTCATACATGTCATCCATATTGGCAAAATCGCCAATTACCCAAATCGGTATTTCGACACGTCCCCGTTGATGGATGGCATCCCTAATGGAGATACAAATGCCCTCTTTCATGAACGGAGTCAAAGAAAGGAGTAATTCCTTATTCACATCCGGGTACGTACGCTTCTTCTTAATTCCAAGAAGCGTCTTTTCCATCTTTAATTGACCTAATTTTCCTGAGATAGCGGTGCTGACAAGCTCGAAGAAGTCCTTAAAGCTGCGGTAGTAAATCTTATTAAACCAACCGTCATCATGTGCCAAATACACAAAACGATTTCCAAGTTTATTATAGAAGGGCAGCTTAAGATGTTGTTTTATATGACCCAAATACAATAATTCCGCAATTTCTTGGCCTGTAAGTTCATTCAAATCCTCTTCGGCCACAAAATCGATCCAGCAAAAATTCCCATATCCATATACATCATCTTTGACAAGCTTCGCAATTCTTTCCGATGGAACGAAATCCAGAAGCGTATGCATATTGAAATCACCATCGTCAAAACGGTGCTTTAATAATAGCAAATGATTCAACGAATTTGAAAAAGCGGTTGCAAATTCCTCAAATTCTATGCCGTAGGACAATACATATTGCTCTGCCTGATTCAAATGGACATAGATGAGATCCCTCACCTCTTGGTTGTGCTTTTTCAAAGCAATATCCTCCCGTCATTAGAAAAGCGCAAGCGCCTTGGAATAAACTCAGTGTATTCCAGAATAATAGTTGATTATGTAAATGTTCAATAAAAGATAAAGTAAAAAAGACTCCTTTTCCATTTTACCAAAAAAACATAAAGATATCTTATTTCAATTGTTTTACAAAATTCCACAACCTATTCTTAAACACTCTGCAATGTTTTTAAAAATGTAATTTTTGAAGAGCACCGGGGATTATTTACTCTTTTTCAGCTTTATTATTCCCCTTTATGCGTCTTTAAGCTTTCCCATTTCAAATTTCTATTAATTTTTTATATAATAAATCTTAAATATAAAGAGACGCGTCGTTGGAAGGGGAATTCCACGATGCAGCATTCGTTATTTTTCCAAGGGAGGACAAAAGGTTCATCTTTCACAAATTGGATAAAATAGATTATACTTGACTAACGATTATCACCATTTAGGAGGAATATTAATGACTGAAAACAACAATACAGAGGCTCCAAAGAAGAAAATTAGCCTTCAAGAGGCAATGAAGCTGCAGCTTGAAAACAAAAAGAAGCAGGCAGCCGGAGGCAAAAGCAATTCGAACATGGATTCAACGACGAAAAAATTAACCAGCCAGCAAACGAAAAAAATTAGCAATACACGCAGAAAAATGGGCGTCTAATGAACGGGAAAAACCGTAAGGACATTGTTCCTGGAGCAACTGTCGACATCGTGCTAAAAGCAGATCAACGAACAGGAAAACTTACTCGCGGAATCGTAAAGGATCTTTTAACAAATTCCAGTTCCCATCCACATGGGATTAAAGTAAGGCTAACAGATGGACAGGTTGGGAGAGTACAGGTTATTCATCCACAGTGAATTACATAAAAAGCATTCCGGAAGCATTACTCCGGAATGCTTTTTTTGTTCTTTGACACTAACGTTCTCCGAAATCATTCATTGCCTTTGTTTTTATAAACCACCCTTTTTCGATTTCGTTAAGCAGTTTAGCAAGTTCATTCTGTGGGGTATAGGGAAATTGTTAAAACAGATGAATGAAGGAGTGGAAAATATTGAACAGTACTCATTATTGGGTTGGATGGCAGCAGTTGTCCTATGGATTGCCAAACCTTTTGATTGCATTAGCCGTTCTTTTCATTGGATGGATCATTGCAAAAGCGATTGAAAAAGGTGTGTACAAGGCATTGAAAAGGACTAATCTAGACAATCGCGTCTTTGCAAATACGAACAATAAAAGGTTCTCATCGGAAAAAATCATCAGTAAAATCGTTTACTATTTATTGCTCGCCTTCGTATTTATCTTTTTCTTCAATATTCTTAATTTAAACATTATCGCAGGTCCGTTGGCAGGGATGCTTGCGACCATCATGGCTGCCATTCCAAGCATTTTAAAAGCTGCACTCATTCTGCTTTTTGCATGGCTGATTGCTACCGCGTTAAGCATGTTAATTCGCAAAGCTGGACGAACATTGAGAGTCCATCAAGGAATGAACAAGCTCAATCTGACAAAAAACAATCAGGATCCTGCACTGCTTGTAGATAAAGTAGCAAATATTGTTTTTTACCTCGTGCTTCTGCTTTTCTTGCCAGGCGTGCTTGCCGCACTGAACATTAGCGGTATTTCTGGCCCGTTCTCTTCTATGCTCACTAGCATGCTGGCATTCCTGCCTAAACTGTTGGCTGCCGCACTCATTGTTTTGGTAGGGTGGTTTATTGCCAAAATTGTTCGCGATATTCTTACGAACCTTTTGCAAAGCATTGGCTTGGAAAAACTCGTTCAACGTTTTGGTCTTGCAAAATTATTCGAAGGGACAAGCCTATCTGCCATTATCGGCAATATTGTTTTTGTCCTCATTCTCATTCCAACCGTTATCACCGCACTGGACAAGCTTAACTTGAAGGGTATTTCTGAACCTGCCATCCAGATGCTAACTAAAATTCTAACGATGATTCCAAATCTTATCATTGCCGTTCTTTTCGTGATGGTCGGCTTGTGGATTGGCAAATGGGTCAACAAGTTTGTAACAGAACTGCTTGACCGTCTTGGTTTTACTTCTTTCTTTAATAAAATGGGCATTGGCAATAAAATGAGCTCAACTTCCGCCCTTTCACTTTCAAAAATAGTCGGTTATATTGCGCAAATTTTTGTTGTAATGTTATTCGTTGTACAAGCTTTAAACATCATCAAATTGGACTTCCTTGTCCGTCTTGCAACAGCAGTCATTTCCTACTTGCCAAGCGTATTTGCCGCCATTATCATTCTCGTAGTCGGCCTATACCTAGGTGCACTTGTTAAAAAGCTTTTAGAAAGCATTCTACAAGGTGGACATTTCCGCCTGCTTTCGAGCATTGCAAAATATGCAATCATCGCGATTTCAATCTTTATGGCATTAGACCAGCTTGGCGTTGCCGCATCCATTGTAAATGCTGCCTTCATTTTGATTCTCGGAGGTTTGGCACTTGCCTTCGGTTTGGCATTCGGTCTTGGAGGAAAAGAATTCGCCTCTAAATATTTGGCCAAATTGGACAATAAAATTGAACACACAAGCATCAAAAACCCGCCTGCCAATCCTGGTGTTGTAAACCCGAATCAAGTCCAAGTAGATCCTAATTACTTTAACCAAGGGCCTACTGCTCAGGATCACTCGGATCAACCGAATCCATTCAATGACCCGAACAGTCCAAATAATGAGGGTCCTTATCAACCGTAATTCCAAACAAGCTTCGGTTTCGCGACCGAAGCTTTTTTTCATTCAATTAGAGGTTTCCTTC
>JAUZPT010000338.1 GCA_030705745.1 Bacillota bacterium
ATTAACCTCACCCCTGCTCAACGACAATAACATTGAAGGGGCATCCAATATCTTATTATACATTGCTTCGGGTAAGGAAGAGATTTCCATGGATGAAGTCACGGAAATCACTGATTACATCCAGGAGAAAGCCGGCTCTACAGCTGAAATAATTTGGGGAAATGGAACCGATGAAGCACTCGCCGATAAGATCAGCGTCACCCTTATTGCGACCGGTTTTTCGACCAAACCTCCGATCGATGATGCTAAAATCATTGTCGGACGTCTCGATGAAAAGCCCAAAAATCAACCGATCGTGAATGAGCAGGTTCAGGAAACGACCGATTTCAAAGTCTTTACCAAGTCTCCCGATGGACAAAGATCAGATTCAAAGCCTGTCATTGAAATCGTTCAACCCTCCACTGTCTCAATGAATCCATCAAAGACGGCTGCCAGCCCAACCCTTTTCAGCCTTGATTCTCACTCAGATTACTCCCAACCCATCGATATCTATCCACTTTCAGCAGATTCGGATGATAGTAAGTCGTCTTCTAATTTTACCCGTTTCGAACATTCAGAACCCGCAACAAAGCGCCCTCTTAATGAACCAACCATTAGCCTGGAATCTATCGATCGGATGGCCAATGATCGTATTTCCCGCTTAAAGAATCTGAGTGTCCGTGCCGGATCGGCTTCCATTGAAGAGCTTGAAAGCCAACCAGCCTATATGAGGCGTAATGTTGAACTGAATGATGCACCTCCTTCTGATTCATCAAACATTTCACGTTATTCTTTGACCCTGGAACCGGGATCCAATCAGGTGGAAATCAGATCGAACAACACCTTTTTACACGATAAGCCGGATTGATTCTTATCGTTAACAGATTAACAGATTAACCAACAACAGCCACCAGTAAATCATCAACAAATTTACCGATGGCTGTTTCTAAATTATATGAGAAAATGGAACTGGAAAAATTAATAAATAATGACATCAAGCAGGCCATGCTTGCAAAGGATAAGGAAACCCTTGAAGCACTTCGCGCCATCAAGGCTGCGCTTCTGCTTGAAAAAACAGGTAAAGACGTGTCAAGTGGAGAAATTCCGGAAACAGTGGAATTGAAAATGCTCCAGAAACTTGTCAAACAACGTCGTGAATCTGCCCAAATCTATGTTACCCAAGGTCGCCAGGATCTTGCAGACCAGGAATTGTTTCAGGCTAAAATCATTGAAAAATATCTTCCCGCCCAGATGAGCGAAGAGGATATAAAAGCCATTATTGTCGATATTATTGCACGCGTTGGTGCAAAGGAACCTAAAGATTTGGGTAAAGTTATGGGGCCGGCTTCTAAAGAACTTGCCGGTAAAGCTGACAATAAAACCATATCCGCAATTATCAAAACTTTACTGGAAGGATAAGTTATAACAGGTGAATTAGATTATCTTGTTATTTTTTAAAAAAAGAGGCTGCCTAAATATCGGGGACAGCCTCTTTTTTTTAAAAAATCATATTATCTTTATAGCGTATAACAATGCTGCCCAAGCATCATAAACCGCCGATGCTTATCCATGAATCCTGTTTCAGGGTTCCTTTCCTTAGCACATCACCTGTTCGGAAAAAACGAATTTAAACGGATTTCTAATAATTCAGAAAACTGTAAGGAAGCAGATGGTAAAAAACTCCTTTCAGGAATATCCGGAATAGAATTCACCAACACTTGAAAGATGCAAAATGGATATGCTATAGGGATCTATAAAGTATCCATTAAGTATCCTTGAAGTATCCTTGAAGTATCCTTTAAATCTTGATTTTACCTAAGTTTATTATGAAATTTTGAAGCGAATTGGATTGGAAACGCACTCATCTATGAACCGTGCCGGCATTCAATTTCCAGGCGAACTGTTGCTTTATATTAAATTCTGATGATGGATTTCATCCGGTTTTAATAATGCGAATTTAATACAAATTATGTACGTATAAAAATAAAAAAGAGGGTACCTCATATATTGAATTTTGAGGCACCCTCTTTTTATTTTTAACGATTATTTCTAATCCCGTATGCTCAGGCAAAAATTAAGCACCAAGCATCAGGCGGCGAAAACCGGTAACGGTAAGTCCCTTATCTGCTTTGACAAGCATTTCACGGACTGTTGTTTTATTGTCCTTGATAGATTCCTGGTTCAGAAGGGTATTTTCTTTGTAGAATTTATTCAACTTACCCATTGCGATCTTTTCAAGCATTTCTTCAGGTTTACCTTCCTGACGAGCAACATCTTTTCCAATTTCGATTTCTTTCTGGATGGTTTCAGCATCAACATCATCTTTATCAACGGCCAAAGGAGCCATTGCTGCAACCTGCATTGCGATCTCGTGACCGAGGGTCTTAATTTCAGGAACATCAGCTTTGTTTAACCCCAGAAGGGTACTAAGACGATTGCCATGATGGTTGTAAGCGAAGACCATAGGAGCTTCAATCACTTCAAAGTGAGAGATGTCCATTTTTTCGCCGGTTTTACCAATCATTTCAGTCACGCTTTCCATAACGGTATGACCATCCAGTTCAAGCGTTTTTAATTCATCCAATGATTTAGCACCTTTTTGAATAGCCAAATCTAAAATCGAGTTCGCAAAGTTTACAAATTCGTCATTTTTACCCACAAAGTCTGTTTCGCAGTTTAACATTAAAACAGCGCCATAGGTATTCGCAGCATTTGTCTTAGCAATTACAATTCCTTCGTTAGCATCCCTATCAGCACGCTTATTAGCCAATTTCTGACCTTTTTTACGTAGAAATTCTATTGCCAATTCAAAATCACCATCATTTTCTTTAAGTGCATTCTTGCAATCCATCATACCGGCTCCGGTCATCTGGCGCAATTTATTCACATCAGCAGCAGTTATATTTGCCATAAGAATATTGCTTAAGAATTAAAATTTCTTCTTTGGACCACCCGTATTACCGGCTGGTTTGCGTACAGGACCGCGTCCTGCAACGGGTTTACGAGGACGTTTCATACCGTCACCTTCTTCGGCTGCTTTCAATTTAGCAAGCCTTTTCAGTTCAGGATCTTCTTCGTCTTCAATATCATAAGAACGGCCTTCGCCGGTATTATCGGTTTCTTCTCTTTCTTCGTCACCACGCTTGTCTTTGTCAATCTTACGTTCGATGAGTCCTTCGTCAATGGCTTCAATCATTTTGGAAATGATCAAAGAAATTGATTTTGAAGCGTCGTCATTTGCCGGAATAGGGAAATCTACAAGGTTAGGATTTGAATTGGTATCCACAATTGCAAAAGTTGGGATATTCAACCTTCTTGCTTCGGCAATTGCAATGCGCTCTTTTGTGATATCTACTACAAAAATTGCAGCAGGTAAACGGTTAAGGTCTGAAATAGAACCCAGGTTCTTTTCAAGTTTAGCCCTTTCACGTGAAATTTGTAAACGTTCACGTTTTGAAATGCTGGTATACGATGGAGTATTCAGCAATTTATCAATCGTAGACATTTTGCGGACAGCTTTGCGGATAGTTGCAAAGTTGGTTAACATACCACCCGGCCAGCGTTCGGTAACGTATGGCATTCCAACAGTTTTAACATGCTCAGCTACGATGTCTTTAGCCTGTTTCTTGGTAGCTACGAAAAGTATTTTTTTGCCTGATTTTGCAATCTGCTTCAGTGCTGCAGCAGCTTCGTCGACTTTTGCTATCGTTTTATATAAGTCGATGATGTGGATTCCATTGCGCTCCATGAAAATAAAAGGAGCCATGTTGGGATTCCATTTACGCCTTAAGTGTCCAAAGTGAACACCGGCATCCAACAATTCATCAAATGTTACTCTTGCCATTAATTTTTTTCTTAAAGTTTACATTCTGTTAGTGACAATTGCTAAGTAG
>JAUZPT010000339.1 GCA_030705745.1 Bacillota bacterium
AAGGAAGCAAGAAATGAAGTAATTCATCTTCATAATGGAGGGGGCACAAGAGCAGAACGAAATTATCCCTACTATGTTGATGCCGTGCTTGATGAAGCGATCTCCCGCTATGGGTTGACGCAGGAGGAAATTTTCACTAGAGGATATCGAATTTATACTGAAATGGATCAAAACATTCAATCAGGTCTTGAAAATGTATACAAACGAGACTATATGTTTCCAGGGAATATGCAGCAAAAAATGGTACAAAGCGGCGCAGTTTTAATCGATCCTGCTACCGGTGGTGTCCGCGCTCTTGTTGGCGGTCGAGGTGAGCACGTCTTCCGGGGCTTTAATCGGGCGACACAGCTCCATGCACAGCCCGGTTCGACGATGAAACCATTGGCGGTATACACGCCTGCGCTCGAAGACGGATATGACGCGATGTCTGACCTGGTTGATGAACCAATTTCATTCGGAGGCTATAAGCCTGAGAATTTTTCAAGAACATACTCTGGAAAGGTTCCAATGTATAAAGCAGTTGAAGAGTCGCTTAATATTCCAGCTGTATGGCTTTTGAATAAAATAGGAATCGATCGTGGTATGGAATCGTTGAAGAAGTTTGGAATTCCTGTCGATAAAGAAGACAGGAATCTGGCCATTGCACTTGGAGGCATGCACAAGGGGATTTCCCCTCTTCAACTTGCGAATGCCTTCACTGCCTTTGCAAACGGTGGTAAAAGACCGGACAGCCATTTAATTGTAAAAATAGTCGGCCCGACAGGTAATATCATTGCCGAACATGCGGATGATACAACGAAAGTGACATCCGCGGGTGTTGCCAATGAAATGACCTCGATGCTTCTGAACGTGGTAGAATCCGGAACCGGCAGGCACGCAAAAATTCCTGGATACCAAATTGCTGGAAAGACAGGTTCCACCCAGCTTCCGTATAAAGATATTCAAGGTACGAAAGATCAATGGATGGTCGGCTACACACCAAATTTGGTTGGAGCATTATGGATAGGATTTGACCAGACGGATCGCGAACATTATCTGCCCAACAATAGCTCAGGCAATGTTGTTCCGATTTTCAAGGCCATCATGAAGGAATCACTCCCCTTTGTAAAAAAAGAAAAATTCGATGTTTCTTCCATAAATGATCAGCTAGCCAATAAAGGCTCCATGGCTGAAAAAGCAAGAAAGGCAATTCAGGATCAAGCTGAGAAAATCAAAAAAGAACTTGATTCTAACGCAGGAAAAATCGGTGAGAAACTAAAAGAAGAAGCGCCGAAATGGAAAAAAGATTTGGATAAAGGGATACTTAACCTTGGTAAATCGATCAATTCGATCATAAAAAAAATCCAGGGGCATTAAAAAACGAAAATTCGTCTTAAAATTAAATCCAGTCCTCTTTTTTCAGGACTGGATTTTTATATTTAAATTAAAAAAGTCACTGAAAGATTAGCAGCTCTGATCAAGTGCAGAAACTATTTGTGAGGCATCATAAATCGAGTGTTAAAATGTAAAGATTTTTTTTGATAGAAACTGAAAAATAAGGAAATTTATGTTAAAATAAATAGATTTTATTTGTACCTGCTTTTTTCAACAAGCGAGCAGCTTTAGAGCTCTGGTGAAGTGTGCTTAAAATTGATGTTCATGAGGAGGGTTTTTATGGGTTATAAAGGAGCATCCGTTTATGACAATCATGAGTTTTTTGAAAGCTATTTAGCACGAAGAAACAGGGAAATGAGCCCAAACAATATTATTGAGAAACCTGTGCTGTTAGAATTATTGGGTGATGTAACAGGAAAACAGGTGGTAGATTTAGGATGCGGTGAAGCGACTATTGGACAAGAACTGCTCCAACATGGATGCTTCTTTTATGAAGGCGTAGAAGGCTCCAACAAAATGGTTGAAAAAGCGAAAGAAGTTTTGGCTGAAACCAATAGTATCATCCATCATTCTTCGATTGAGTCATGGGATTTTCCAGGAATGAAATATGATCTTGCGATTTCTCGGATGGCACTCCATTATCTGGAGGATTTAGCACCTGTATTTACCAACATTTATAGGTCTTTGAAGGACAATGGCCAATTTGTATTTAGTGTACAACATCCTGTGTTAACATCTTCAGTAATGAGTGCATCCCATTCGCCTAAAAGAACAAATTGGATCGTTGACGATTATTTTGATATCGGCGAGAGAAAAGAGCTTTGGATTAATAAAGAGGTCATAAAATATCATCGAACGGTAGAAGAATATTTTCGTTTATTGAAAGGTGCAGGATTTAAAATAGAGGATTTAAGAGAATGTTCCCCAACTTTTGAGAGCTTTGAAAATGAAGAAGAATATATCAGAAGAAAGAGAATTCCTTTATTCCTAATTTTTTCTTGCAATAAATAGAGTGAGTGTTTAATCATCGCGGACTCTGGAGGAATAAACTTCTTAATAAAATGTAAAAGCTCAGAGAATAAAACTCTGAGCTTTTTTGTTGGCAAGTTTCCCACTTTAAAATAGATTGTTAGAAAAGTAATTTTTAAGTTATCTCAACACAATCGGAACATGTAACCCTAGAACACTAAGATAATTACTTCGTTTTTGAAGCCAATTCTTTCAGTGCCTGAGATAGTTGTGTGTTCAGGCTGTTTAAAGCTTCTTTATCGAGAGTATCGGCTTCCGAACCGGCAACGGTGGGATCAAGATATTTTTCAATTTTACCGTAGCTATCTTTGTTGTCTTTTTTAACTTCGTCCTCAAACGTTGCCCATTTCTTTTCTAATTGAGGGCCCACTTCTTTTACCTTTGCCTGATCACCGTTATGAATGGCTTTTGCCAACTGATTCGATATGCTGAGCATGCTTTTGACGCCATCTGAAACCTTGTTCGTTGAACCACAGCCTGCTAAAACAAACGCACTTACGAGAGAACATATAAAGATTAAAGACATAATTTTTTTCATCGTAATTCCCCTTAGTATTTAATTTCTTTATCAAGCTGCCATTTTTTTTAAGTTGAATTTCTTTACAGCAACGATGATGATAGCAACAATCACCAGAGCTAATTGGGGAATTGTACTTTCCCAAGATGGATATAAGGCAAAGAAACTTACACTCGGTACACGGTCTGCATTTGTTGATTGAACAATTCCTGCTAATTGCAGGCTATGGATGCCCATGCCTGTGAATTTTAGGCAAAGATAAAACACAATCACACTGGAGACCATAAAAAATGGTCGAAGCGGTAATTTCAATCCTACATATATCATTAAATAAGCTAATATACCAAGTAATGCTGCACCAAGTAAAAATCCAATTAAAAGAGTTTTAACATCAATTTGATTTGCCATTCCGATATAGAAAAGTACCGTTTCTGTGCCCTCTCGAAATACTGCAAGGAATGCAAGCAATCCGAGCGACACAAGCTTCCCTGTCGACAAAGCTGTTTGGCTCTTTTCTCGTAAATAACGATTCCAATCCGCGATATTCGATTGGCTATGAAGCCAATAACTCATATATAATAACATTACTGCTGCAAATACTCCTGTCCATCCGGCAATAAGAGCATTATTATTTCCAAATGCCCCTGATGAGATTACGAACTTTACAATTAACGCAAGAATAATACTGACGCCGAGGCCAGTAAGAATTCCAGCCCAAATCCAACCCTTTCCTTTCTTCTCTTCTGATTTATTGACGAAGGAAAGCAGTGCAATGACGACGAGCAATGCTTCCAACCCTTCACGGATCAAAATCATGGCTGCATCCCAATATGTGTACTTGGATTTATTCGCAAGTGGTGTTAAATAGTGAATCATTTTATCAATGGTTACTTTTGATTTTTCAAATTCAGGTGGATTTGCTGAAAGCATTGCCTGTATCGTTACCAAATC
>JAUZPT010000034.1 GCA_030705745.1 Bacillota bacterium
AACGTTCCAACATCCTCCAAAAACATTGTACATATGGCATCGTAAACAGAAACATTTGCGTTAACGACAACAGGAATAGATTGATATTCCTTCACATAAATTTTCTGAAGGTTCTCTGTCAAAAGCTGTGCTCCAGACTTGCCTGTATAAAAATAGCCGACGCGTGGCCTCGCATCAAGGAAACCTGCCATTGTTAATATGGCAAGATCCGGCCGTAGTGTTGCCCTTGTTAAATTCAGCTGGTCGGCAATGTGCTCACCGGTTATTGGACCTTGATCCTTTACTATTTGCAATATGCGCTCCTGACGCTTATTTAGTTCGATTGTCCTCACCACCTAAAAGATATTCGTATGTATATCCATTTTGAAAAGAATTCATCCTCTTTCAAATAGCAATAAAGGTGAAAATGTTCTAAAAATATTATATACCAATTCTCTTAAAAGAAAAGAACCCACCATCCTTTTAGAATATGAATTGAAAGAAAGCGCAGCAAATTTGCCGCGCTTTTACTGTTTGCCTAAAAGCTGATTTTTTCTTGGATAAAGCTCACCAATTCAGATATTGGCAGGCGTGTTTGTTCCATCGTATCACGGTCCCTTACTGTAACCATTTGATCTTCCTTGGAATCAAAGTCGTAGGTGATGCAGAAAGGTGTTCCGATTTCATCATGTCGGCGATATCGCTTACCAATTGATCCCGATTCATCATAATCTACAGAGAAGTTCTTGGAAAGCATGGCAAAAATCTCTGTTGCTTCCTCTGAGAGCTTTTTCGATAATGGCAAGATGGCAGCCTTGATTGGAGCTACCGCGGGATGAAAATGCATGACTGTTCTCGAGGTTCCGTCTTCAAGCTGTTCTTCATCATATGCATCAATTAAGAACGCCAAGGTAACGCGGTCTGCACCAAGGGAAGGTTCGATGCAGTACGGTACAAACTTTTCATTTGTTTCCGGATCCATGTAATTAAAGTCTTCACCTGAGAACTGCATATGCTGCTTAAGATCATAATCCGTACGTGAAGCAATGCCCCAAAGCTCGCCCCAGCCAAACGGGAACTTATATTCAAAATCGGTAGTTGCGTTGCTATAATGCGAAAGTTCATCATCAGAATGGTCACGCAATCGCAGATTTTCCTTCGTCAATCCTAAAGACAGCAGCCAATTTTCAGCAAACTGTTTCCAATAATCAAACCAAGTTAGCTCTTCACCTGGTTTGCAGAAAAACTCAAGTTCCATTTGTTCAAATTCTCTCGTCCGGAACGTAAAGTTTCCAGGGGTAATTTCATTTCGAAAACTCTTCCCGATTTGAGCAATACCAAAAGGCAATTTCTTTCTCATCGTGCGTTGTACATTTTTAAAGTTCACAAAAATCCCTTGAGCTGTTTCAGGTCGCAGGAAAATCTCGCTTGTTGTGGATTCAGTAACACCTTGAAACGTTTTAAACATTAAGTTGAATTGGCGGATTCCAGTAAAATCGTGGCTGCCGCAATCCGGGCATGCAATTTGATGCTCTTTTACCAGTTCTTCCATTTTTTCAAACGGAAGGCCATCGACGATCATTTCCACTCCTTTGGCATCAAGAGCATTTTCAATCAACTTGTCGGCCCGATGCCTCGCCTTGCAATTTTTGCAATCAATCATCGGGTCATTAAAGTTTCCGATATGACCGGACGCTTCCCAAGTCCTCGGATTCATAAGAATCGCCGCGTCCAAGCCAACATTATAAGGTGATTGACGAACAAATTTATTCCACCAGGCTTGCTTGATATTATTTTTCAATTCAACACCTAACGGTCCGTAATCCCACGTATTAGCCAAACCTCCGTAAATCTCCGAGCCAGGAAAAACAAATCCTCGGTGTTTTGCATGTGAAACAATTTGTTCCATTGTCGCAGTCATATTTATGCCCCTTTTTATAATAAAATTTAGAAAAACAAAAAACTCCCGTCCCTATGCCATAAGCATAGGGACGAGAGTTACCCGCGGTTCCACCCTACTTGCTGCAAAATAGCAGCCTCTTTAAAAACTGATCGTCGCTCAGGAACGCCTTCCTTATAGCTCTATCGTTCGGCTTCCACTGTCCCGAACTCGCTTAAATAGAGGATTATAAGTACTTTTTTCCGTCACAGCAACTATTCATGTTAAAGAAATAGTAACGAAATCTTGAAATGTTGTCAACTCACCTAAAGTAAATCTTTAAATTTATCCATGGAATTCAAGAATTTTTTTGTTTTAAGATGCAAGCCCGAATATTCTTCATAATAGGCAGTGATGACTTTTTTCAATTCGGCCTTCGTCTCTTCTTTTACAGAAATATTTCCGAGTCTGGATAAATCAAAAAAATAGAAAAGCCTTAATAATTTTACAGCAGAAGCCGAGATTTTAAAATGATAAGGGTCATGAGTAAGGCATCGGTGACATAGAAGGCCGCCTTCCCGTACTGAAAAGACAAATTGTCCTTCCGTATTCCCGCATACAGCACATTGATTTAAAACAGGATGTAGCCCCAGTACATTCAACATTTTCATCTCGTAAATATGCATCATGATATCAAGATCATAACCTTCATTCATAAGATGGAGCGTTTGGTAAAGCAATTCGAATAAATAAGGATCTGGCTTTCGATCTTCTGTACTTTTATCGGTTAGTTCCACAATATAACTTGCGTAAGCAGTTAAAAAAATATCTTCCCGAATCGAGCGCATCGATGAAATCATTTCACCTTGCTGCAAACTTCCAAGACCTGTTCCTTTTTGAACAAGAAAGTAACCATGGGTGAACAGTTGGCTGATTGCTGAAAGCCTGCTGTTGGGCTTTTTTGCCCCTCTGGCCATGACGCCAAATTTCCCCCATTCACGTGTATACAACGTGACTATTTTATTGGTTTCGCTATAATCTGTATTTCGAATGACGATGCCTTCGCATTTTTGTAGCATCCTCGGTCACCATCCATTTGCAGCGGGACAAACTTATGAAACGGGAGAATCGATTTGTGCTAGCTCATCATCCAGATTACCGGGTATTTCTATTCTTGCCTTCTCGAGTTCCTTAAAGAGAAGATATGTGTCAATGTTACCTGTTTCACTAAACACTTTCCAGGTAAAATCCAACATTGAAAACCCCACCTTTCATATTTAGACTAGCATTTCAAATTCCTTACCTTATGTTTATCATAGCCTTGCGTCCCAAAATCATGAGTTGAAAAAACTGCTAACCATGAACATGCATATTTTTTTTAAAAAAGTAATACTCTAGTTAGGGTTGTAAATTAGTACTCATCATCCCTGAATCCAAAATCGCGAAGCTGGGAGGCTTTGTTTCTCCAATCTTTTTGTACCTTAACCCATATCTCCAAAAATACTTTCGAACCAAGTAGATTTTCAATATCATACCTTGCCCTTTTTCCAATTTCTTTCAGCATGGCACCTTGTTTTCCAATAACAATCCCTTTTTGAGAATCTCTCTCTACGATAATCGTTGCCATCACATTAACGATTTCCTTGTCATCTCGCCGCTCCATTTTATCGATCATAACAGCAAGTGAATGGGGAATCTCTTCCCTCGTTAAATGGAGAACCTTTTCTCTGATGAGCTCGGATACAATGAAACGTTCAGGGTGGTCTGTGACCTGGTCAGCCGGATAAAATTGCGGACCTTCCGGAAGATAACGCTGAATTTGCTCCAAAAGCCTTTCAACATTGTTTCCTTCAAGTGCTGATATGGGAATAATTTCTTTAAACTCGTATTTTTCTTTATAGGATTCAATGACAGTGAATAATTCATCCGGGTGAAGTTGATCAATTTTATTGATTACGAGAAAAACCGGAGTTTGAATGGATTGGAATTTTTCGATAATGAATTCCTCACCACGGCCAAAGCCTTCAACTGCATTTACCATAAACAAAACAATGTCAACTTCTTTTAATGTATTTTGAGCCACTTTTACCATGAAATCGCCCAATTTATGTTTTGGTTTGTGGATTCCAGGTGTATCGATAAAGATTAACTGAGCTTCATCCAAAGTTAACACGCCTTGCACTTTATTGCGTGTCGTTTGCGGTTTATCGCTCATAATGGCAATTTTTTGCCCGATCACCCGATTTAAGAATGTCGATTTCCCTACATTAGGACGTCCAATGATGGAGATGAATCCTGATTTATATCCTTTAATTTCGTTCCCATTATTCTGCATGTAAATCCTCCGATGAAAAAGCTTCAGGCAATACTTCATACAATGAGCTGCCGCTTCTTTATTTTAACTCAAAATTCATTTAATTTCACTAGTTGTAGCAAAAACGTAATAAAAAATTTTGAATTTTCTCATAATATCTCATCACTTTTCTTTTTGTCTGCTTAGTCATTGTAGCGGATGGAGACTTCGTTTTCAAATCGAGCAATCCTGCGCCTTTTTTTAGCGCCACTCCATCATCCAATGGACAATTTTAGGAAGGAAGATCATCGTTCCCATTACCACAGTAATAATTGCAAATAAAAATACAGCTCCTGCAGCCATGTCCTTTGCTTGTTTTGCCAATGGATGATAATCCTCAGTGACAAGATCGACCACCCTCTCAATCGAACTGTTTACTAATTCTAATGAAAGCATCCCGCCAATGGCAAGAAGGAGGCAAAGCCATTCGAAGGATGAAATGGAAAAATAAAACGCCATTATCGTCACTGCCACTGTTGCGGAAAGATGTATCCGCATATTTCTTTCCGCTTTTATTACTGAAATAATTCCAGATAAAGCATAAGAAAAAGATTGAATAAGGGAGATGGGCGTCTTTCCCTTATTATCGTGTGAGTCCGTAGGCATCCAAGATTTCCTTTTGAAGTGAAAACATTTCTTTTTCTTCCTCCTCTGTTTCATGGTCGTAGCCTAAAAGATGCAAAAACCCGTGAACGGAAAGAAAACCTAGCTCCCGCATAAAGGAATGCCCATATTCCTCTGCCTGCTCCCTTGCTTTTGCAACTGAAATGATAATATCTCCAAGAACGCGAGGAGTATCTGCGCCAATCAGTTCAATTTCTCCTTCACCCAACTCTTCCATGGCAAATGAAATAACATCCGTTGCTGCGTCCTTATGCCGATATTCACGATTTATTTCCTGAATACGATCGTTCGTTACAAACGTGACAGAAAGCTCGCTTCCCTCATCCACTTTTTGTTCGACCGCTGCGTAATTTAGTAACGCCTCTATCTCTTCAAATTGGTTTTCTAATAATTCCTTTGTTTCATCTAAAAAATCAATTACTAAGTTCATGCTTGCTTCACCTTCTGTTTTGTCATCTCCGGATATTCTATCCTGGAGTGGAAAATTCCTTTTAATGTTTCACATAGTGTGTATGAAACCACTTGCAGTTCCTTTAAGGTTAAATCACATTCCGATAGCTGCCCATCCTCCAGGCGGTCGGCGATAATTTTTTTCACAAGGGCTTCAATTTGATTAGGAGTAGGTTGCGCCATTGACCGAACTGCAGCCTCCACGCTATCAGCAATGCCAATAATCGCACTCTCTTTTGTTTGTGCCTTCGGGCCCGGATAACGGAAGTCACTTTCATTTGAAGACGTTTCCCCCTGATTTGCTTTGTGGAAAAAAAATTTCAATAGCGATGTTCCATGATGTTGCTCTGCAATATCGACAATTTCATTCGGTAAACGATATTTTTTAAGGATAGCAGAGCCATCTGTTACATGGGACAGGATGATACGTGCACTTTTTTCTGGTGGAAGTCTGTCATGCGGATTATCTAAGTTCAGTTGGTTCTCAATAAAAAAATTCGGTCTTTTAGTTTTACCGATATCGTGATAATAGCATCCCACCCTCGCCAAAAGACCATCTGCCCCTATTGCTTCACAGGCTGATTCCGCCAAGTTGGCGACCATTACACTATGATGATAAGTCCCTGGCGCTTCAGTTAAAATCTTCCTCAAAAGGGGATGATTAGGGTTTGAAAGTTCAATTAATTTCATCATAGATAAAATTCCAAAGCTTGCTTCCAAAAATGGCAGGAGGCCGATCGTCAACACTGAAGACACAATGCCAGAACCAAGAGCTGCAAGGAAATAAAACCCATATTCGACTCCTGAAAACTGACCATTCCTTAAAAACAGCAATGATATTATCGTTACAACATTAATTGCTGCTGAAAATAATCCTGCCTGCAAAATTTTTGAACGATGGTTTTGTGTACTTAGAAACAATACACCGGCCAAACTGCTGAATAGAATATATGTACCTGCACCCATATTCAAAGTTCCTGCAACACCTTCATTGAAAATGAGACTGCCACATACAGCAAGGATTATGGAAGTTATTATCGCAAGCTTTTCATCAATTAATATTTTTATGAGCAATCCCCCCATCGCTGCAGGAAAAAGATAGCCCATTTCAGAATAGTTTAGCTTTTCCAATAAACTGACCATTTTCATCAAAAAAAGGGATAATGAAAAAATGAGCCCGAAAAGAAGCATATATGTTTGCTTCTTCTCCGCATCCTCCTTCAATTCGTAAAAATAATAATAAATCACTGCTACTATCAACCCAATAATCAGTGCAAGTCCTAAAAAAGGCTTTAATGAATTTTCATTATCCAGGAGTCCGACAAGCTTGAGCTGCCTGTATATTTCGCGATTGATCAACACTCCTTGTTCAACGAGAATTTGACCTTGAAGAATTTTAACAGGTTCAACATTTTCCTCTGCCTGTTTTCTCAATTCTTCGGTTGCAGCAGGATCATAAAATTCATTTTGGACAATGGCGTACCTTCCGAGTTCTATGGAAGCACTTTTTAAATCGCTAGTAAGCGTGGTATATTTTAATTCCTCTTCCACCCTTTTTTTAGCATTTTCAACTTCATCGCTGGAAATTCTTTTGCTCATTATATTATTTATTGCCGTTACCGTTAAATCTTTTGCGATTGAAAGATCTTCTTTTTTGGAAGAGACCAAAGAAGAGAAAACTTGTTCAGACAAATCTTTGGTTACACTATCCGTGAGTTTCGCTTTTAATTTGGCAACTTTCTCGGAAATACTTTGTTCATGCGGCTTACTGCGATTTTCACTAGCTGCTGTCTGCTGTTTTAGCATTTCTCTTTTACTTTCCTCATTCACTTCAACTGCAGAATCATAAATAGAGGTAATCAAATCAACTCGGTTTTGAGTATACTCCTTTTTTAAAATATACACATCCTGTACCTGATCCAAAGCCTCTTTTCGCTTTTCTTCAGTACTTTGTTTATCCTCTATAGTGCCCGGAGAACGAATCGTTTTTTCCGCAACGGTAAAGAGGCTTAAATCCAGCTTCTCAGGCCTAACGTTGGAAAACATGGCCAAATAAAGGAGAAAGCCAAGTGCAATAAAAAATAACACACGAAAAAAGGTTATATCCAATAATTTTCGAATTCTGATGAAATGATGCTGAATCTTATCCACCTGATTTCCCTCCAAAATCTTTGCCACCATTCAGATTCGCTTTATGTAAAATCATAACAGTTTTTCTATTAACTTTCACCCTCAAAAAACCATAGAGCTGATAGATATGGAATATGAAATATTATAAAAGAAAAAGGCGTTCGCGAACGAACTGCCTTTACTCCATCTTATCATATGCCTCGATGATCCTGCCGACGAGCGGATGGCGGACGACATCGCTTTTGTCCATAAAAATAAATGAAATACCTTTTACCTCTTTTAATATTTCTTCAGCAACAATCAAACCGGACTTTGCCCCTTTTGGTAAATCCACCTGAGAGCGATCGCCCGTGATGACCATTTTTGAACTTAACCCCAAACGGGTCAAGAACATTTTCATTTGGGCATGTGTTGTATTTTGTGCTTCATCCAATATCACGAACGCCTCATCCAGAGTTCGCCCACGCATATAGGCCAACGGGGCAATTTCAATCGTCCCCCTCTCGATTAGCCTCTGGGTATGTTCCATTCCTAAAACATCGTGCAGGGCATCGTAAAGCGGCCTTAAATAAGGATCGACCTTTTCCTTCAAATCCCCTGGGAGGAATCCAAGGCTTTCTCCCGCTTCGACTGCAGGACGGGTTAAGATAATTTTATTTACCTGTCCACCTTTAAGCGCATTGACGGCCATTACTACAGCAAGATACGTTTTCCCTGTTCCTGCAGGACCAATTCCGAATACTAGATCATTTTTCTTTATGGCTGAAATATAGGAATGCTGTCCAAGCGTCTTAATTCTAATCGATTTCCCTTTTGCGTTTTTGGAAATTTCTTCGTCATATAGATTCTCAAAAAAATCAAGTGATCCTTTTTCTGCCATTTGAATTGCATTAAGGACATCACGTTGGCCAATATTAATGCCTTTTCGGATAATATTTATCAATTTGTCCAATATTTTTTCTGCCAGTTCTACTTTTTCCGCATCACCAGAGACGCCGAGCGCTTCTCCCCGAGTGACGATTGAAACAGAAAGTTCCTCTTCAATTATTTTTAGGTTCATATCTGAATTTCCAAATAAAGCAATTGCTTCATTTGGGTTTTCCAGCTGCACATTGATTGCCTTTAAATTATCAGTCATTCACTAGTCTCCTTGGGTATGGGTTGTCCTTTTGCGATATTTTCAATAATTTGAAAATGAATTGACAATTTAACTTTACCATTCTCAAATACGCGGTGTAAAATTTTTTCCTCTTTTATCTTAGCATCTTCATCAATTCTTGTTTTTATATCTCGAAGGGCAATTTCCGATGCTTTTTTAATCGCTTCATCCTTTGTGTATTGACGGGTAATTTCTTCCTTTTCGCGAAACGTTTTATTTACATAAGAAAAAGGCAATTTCCATTTCAATAAATAAATATCACGTTGATTCTCTTCTGTTTCATATTTCCTTAACTTCAATTTTCCAAAACCCCATAACGGAATATCGGTTGACCCAATTCGCAAATAGTGCTTTTGCTCTTCCTTTCCATTAAAAACTTTAAACGACGTATTAAGCGGCATCTCCACATAGCTTTTATACCATGTTTCCCCCAATATTTCTCCTTGCGCAGCAACCCTTTTCGTTGCACCTTCCTTCCCAATCAAACCGGACACGAGCAATTGTCCCGGCACTACATGATCATACACATTTACCATTTGTTTTCCCTTTTCAACAAACATATGGACAATGGTGGCTTTTTTCTTGGCAACTAAATTTCTTGGTGATAATTGTTCAGTTTTTTTCGGTTGCTTCTTTTCGACTACCTGGAGATGGAAGGTTGTCCCCTTCAATTCCACACCTACCCATGTCAAGGCTTCGATCCGGTTCGTCAGTTGCCGTTGAATCCCTTCGACATTTGCAATTGAAAATTGTGTTCTTCCAATTTTCACGCCCATCTTGTCCAATTCCTTGCGAATTTGATATTCAGTGGCAGGCTTAGCCCCCTTAATCTCAATTCCCCAAATCGAATTTGAAAGAAAAAAAACAATAAAAACAAACATCAAACCGCCAATGATAAAACCGCTATTTTTTAGCATTCTATTTATCACAAATGGGGCACCACTCCGCCGAAGAAACTCAACCGAACATTCACTTTGCCGGGCAAAAGGCCTTATTCGAAGTGCTTCCCTCACTCGTAGCGTAAAGGTTGCTGTCTCTGTTCCATGCCTTTTAACATTTTGGACATGAACGCCATTTCGGACCAGGAGGTTTAAAAAACGCTCGATTCCCTTTCCAGCGACTCTCACAGTAACCTTGCCATAAAAATTTTCCATCCACTCGTTCTTCATTTTTTTCCTCCCGACTCCTCATTTATGTAGATGACTTGGTCAATTCTTCCCTCCAAAAGGATTTCTTCAGGCAATATGGTTTTAATTACGAAGCTTTTACCTTTTATTAAAAGCTGCCCTTGTTTTAGCAATAATCTAACTTCCTTGTCTGAAAACGCTATAAGCCCTCGATGATTCTCAATATATATATGAATTTGCCCGATCATAGTGATACGGGGTAAATCCATCATGACATCTTGAGGAAGATCCATTTTATCCGCCATCCAATTTCGGACGAGTTGTCCCCACTTTTTCGCCATAAAAAGAACCCCCTTTCATCTCATATGTATGAATTGAAAGGGGGTTCTAGCACTTTTTTTCCTTTTATAAACGTTGTTTTGCAAAGATTAATCCTTGAGCCTGCTTGCAAAATGCGGCTTCTTCGCTCGAGGAGGGCCAAGTATTTCAGAAAGGATAACCGCGTCCACTAGCGCTTTTTCTTCGAGACTCAACTGATGAGGAAGAAACTCTCTTTCCACATTCTCTAATTGGCTAAGATTATTTTTCTGAATCCTAGACGATGCATCGGTAGTTTGCTGTGCTTTCACGGCTTTCTGTTTTCTTACATTGTATTCTGACTCAAGATTGCTTGAAGACTTCCCTTCAAATTGTTGGGATTGGACAAGGTGTGACTTCTTTCGTGCTTCGGTCGCTTTTCTGGGTTGTTCATAGTTTCCATAATCTCTATTACTTGTTAAAAAGGGCTTGAATGTTTCCTTCCCCTTCCTTTCAACCAGTTTGTATAGTGCAGTGACAATCCCTATAACGATAGCGGCAATTAAACTGCTCAAAAGCCTGCCTCCTTTCTCTTTCCTGCAAATCCACATCCATGCTTCTCAAATTTATTGACCTTCTTTTTTGTCACCTGTCATCTTGCCTATTGAACCACGCATATCGGTATCAGCTGAAATATTTTTCAGGTTCATATAGTCCATTACCCCTATATTTCCCGACCTGAGCGCTTCAGCCATAGCCAAAGGAACTTCCGCTTCCGCTTCAACCACCTTCGCCCTCATTTCCTGTACACGGGCCTTCATTTCCTGTTCTGTAGCTACAGCCATAGCCCTTCGTTCTTCCGCTTTCGCTTGGGCAATTTTTTTATCCGCTTCAGCTTGTTCTGTTTGTAATTCAGCACCGATATTCTTACCGATTTCTACATCAGCAATATCGATCGAGAGAATTTCAAATGCGGTTCCCGCATCAAGACCTTTAGATAAAACAGTTTGAGAAATCAAATCTGGATTTTCAAGCACTTTGCTATGGTTTTCGGAGGATCCGATCGTAGAAACGACACCTTCACCAACACGTGCGACTACTGTTTCTTCACCCGCACCCCCAACAAGTCGCTCAATATTTGCTCGAACTGTTATCCTTGCCTTTGCTTTGACTTCAATCCCATTCATGGCAATCCCTGCAATGAACGGTGTTTCAATTACTTTAGGGTTAACGCTCATTTGGACGGCTTCAAGCACATCACGACCGGCCAAATCAATGGCTGCGCATCTCTCGAAGGATAATTCAATATTCGCCCTGTGCGCGGCAATAAGGGCATTGACAACCCTGTCAACGTTCCCACCGGCTAAATAATGGCTTTCTAGTTGATTTGTTGTCACATTCAACCCTGCTTTATGCGCTTTAATCAACGGAATGATTACCCTGCTCGGGGTGACACGGCGGAGCCTCATACCGACCAATGTAAAAATGCTTACATGCACACCTGCGGCAAGCGCAGAAACCCATAGCATCACAGGTACAAATGATAGTAAAATACCAAGAAGTATCAAACCGATGAAAATGATTGCAATCAAAAATAAACCTTCATTTCCCATTTTCAAACCTCCTATTCTTTCTCTAATTCTCTGACCACAATCCTTGCTCCTTCTACCAGTATTACCTTAATAGGGCTATTTCGAGGAATGAATCCTCCTTCCGTCACCACCGTAATCCGCTCGTTTTGAAACATCGCCGTTCCAGAGGGCCTTAACATCGTAAGCGCGATTCCTTTTTGCCCGAGCAGATCCATCCGATTTTTATTTGAAACATAGCCATCCTCCTTTTTGGCTGACTCAAACAAAACCAATCGATTAAAGAGGACCATTTTTTTGTGAAACATCTTTATTAGCAAAATAAATAAAACGGTTGAAAAGAAAATGGAAATCAGTATGGCTATTGCCATTTGAAATGTATTTTCACCTGCTAAAAACAGACTTCCTACCAGAGCCGCTACCCCGATTGTGCCAGCCACTGCCCCCGGCAAAAAAAATTCCAAGAAGATGAGCAAAAGGCCTGAAACAAACAATAGTAACGTTCCCACACCGGCCATTCCCGCAGTAAAATGTCCGTAAAAAAAGAGCAAAAGTGCTGACATTCCAATCAGTCCTGGTAGCCCAACGCGCTGAGAAAAAAGCTCCAATACCATTGCCATCCCTGCAATTGTCAATAATAGGGTAAAGACGATTGGATTTGTTATCCATTCCACCATAAAATTTCCCCTCCTTCCTTTCTACTGACATTAATACTTACGTTTCATCCGGTGCAAAGTTTCGTTCTCCGTAAAATATAATTTTTATTTTCAAACGAAACAACTTTTTTCAGCAAAAAAACAATGCTGTTATAGATCAGAGCCTAAATGAAAAACCGCAAGCGGATGCTTGCGGCTTTGATGTCGGTAATTATGAAAGGTGTTGTTGAACAAGTTTATTTACAAGTGATCCATCTGCTTTACCCTTTGTTTTCGGAATAATGGCAGCCATCACTTTCCCTATATCTGCTTTTGAGACTGCACCGGTCTCAGAAATGGATTGTTTTACGATTTCTGAAAGTTCCTCTTCAGAAAGCTGTTCCGGCATGTACAACTCGACAATTGCCAATTCAGTTCGCAATTTTTCAACCAGGTCTGAACGTCCTGCTTTATCAAATTCATGGAGGGAGTCTTTGCGTTGTTTCATTTCGCGAGAAAGGACAGTCAACTCTTCCTCATCAGATGGCTCGTGACCGAGCTTTATGGATTCATTTTGCAATGAAGCCTTAATCATCCGAATAACGGAAAGCTTGTCTTTTTCCTTATTTTTCATCGCTTGTTTCATATCATTATTTAAACGCTCGAGAAGACTCAATTAATTACACCCTCTCTTAAAACTTACGTTTTCTAGCTGCTTCTGACTTTTTCTTACGCTTAACACTAGGCTTTTCGTAGAATTCGCGCTTTCTTGCTTCTTGCAAAGTACCAGTTTTAGAAACTGTACGTTTGAAGCGACGAAGAGCATCTTCAAGCGATTCGTTTTTACGAACGACGGTTTTAGACATTCTCTTTCCCTCCCTCCGAACACAACACACTCACATCAAAACACATGGTTTTCCATGTACTTTGCAATTATAATATAACCTTGTTACAAGGTCAACTGAATTTAAGCATATATGCTTATGCTTATGCATTTTTTTTTACAATTTCTTAATAAAATTTATTATCCTTAAAACAAATCGAAAGAATAATCCTAATCGATCGTGTTTATGGCATGTCCAAATAGCTCACACCATAGAATGAAGAATAGGGGGTGTAGGGATGTTATACGTCTTATTATTCGTGCTTTGCATTTTATTATTTATTTTTGGGATGACCATTATTCGAATCGGTATGTTTAATTTATCAGCAGAAAAACTAAAGATTTGGTTGATGAAGTTAACAAGTACTCCTCTAAAAGGGATGTTGACCGGAACTTTCATCACCGCTATTCTTCAAAGCAGTTCGACTGTGATGGTACTAACGATTGGATTAATTTCTGCAAGGATTATGACGTTTCCACAATCGATTGGAATCATTCTTGGCACGAATATTGGGACTACCTTTAAAACAGAATTAATCACATTTAATTTAAATTCGGCTCTTATCCCACTAGCCATTTCTGGTGCCATTCTACTGCTTCTCAAAAACAAAAATTCAAGAAGCATCGGAATGCTTCTGATTGGAATATCTTCTGTTTTTACTGCCATGAAGGGATTTGAGATGCTTTCCCGGCCATTAACCTCTGTTCCATTCATTCAGCATTCTTTACTTTCCTTAAACGAAAGCATATTGATTAGCGTATTGCTTGGAGCAGGTTTGACATCAATCATTCAATCCAGCACCGCCATGACAGGAATTGCCATGGGTTTCCTTTCAGCGGGAATTTTGAGGCT
>JAUZPT010000340.1 GCA_030705745.1 Bacillota bacterium
ACAGCAATATCCAGCATTTCATCCGTTGTTGTAGCTTCTCGGCCCAGCTGCGGATAAACGCCCCATACAAGCGCCAAACGGCGGGATACACCTTCGTTCGAAGTAACAGCAACAATGGGAGCCTTAGGACGGTATTTCGAAATCATCCTGGCAGTATGGCCGCTTTCCGTCGGTGTAATGATCGCGTTCACTTCAAGATTTAACGCCGTATGCGCAACCGATTGTCCGATTGCATCAGTCATATTGTGGCCTGTGTCTTTGCTACGGCTTGATAAAATTTCCTTATGGTCAAGAGCAGATTCAGCTCTTGATGCGATATTATGCATCGTTTGAACCGCTTCAACAGGGTATACTCCTGCTGCCGTTTCACCTGAAAGCATGATGGCATCTGTTCCGTCAAAAATAGCATTTGCAACATCACTTGCTTCGGCACGTGTTGGCCTTGGATTGCGTTGCATTGAATCTAGCATTTGCGTAGCCGTAATAACAGGTTTTCCAAGAGCATTACATTTTTTAATAAGCTGCTTTTGAACAAGAGGAACTTCTTCAGCGGGAATTTCCACACCCAAGTCACCACGTGCAACCATAAGGCCGTCCGAAATTTCAAGAATTTCATCGATGTTATCTACGCCTTCTTGATTTTCGATTTTAGGAATAATGTGGATGTGGGTAGCGTTGTTATTTTCCAGAAGCTGTCTGATTTCTAGAACATCTTTTGCTCTTCTCACAAATGAAGCAGCAATAAAGTCAACTCCCTGTTCAATTCCGAACAAAATATCCTGTGTATCTTTTTCGGTGATGCCAGGCAAATTAACTGAAACACCCGGTACATTAACACCTTTTTTATTTTTAAGCGTGCCACTATTCAGAATTTTTGTGTGGATTTCTTGAGCAGACATATCCACTTCTGTTACTTCAAGCCCGATTAAGCCATCATCCAAAAGAATTCTTGAACCTACATGCACATCTTCCATTAATCCTGGGTACGTAATTGAAAACTTCTCAGGTGTACCTTCTACTTCCTTCATCGATACAATAATGTTATTTCCAGCTTTAAGCTCCATCGTTCCGTTCACCATATTATGTGTGCGAATTTCAGGACCTTTTGTATCAAGAAGAATGGCAACTTTCTTTCCTGTCGTTTCAGCTGCTTCACGAATATTTTTTATCCTTTGTCCATGTTCTTCGAAGTTTCCATGTGAAAAATTCAGGCGTGCAACATTCATTCCTGCATTGATCAATTGAGTTAATTTTTCCACACTCTCACTGGCTGGTCCTATTGTACAAACAATTTTTGTCTTTCTAAACATATTCATATCCTCCTCATTCAATCAGAACTGTCTAATTATATCGATAACTCTTGAGATAATTTATAAATATCAAGATCTAGCGTATGCCTTCTTCCTAACGCTTCAATGATATCATAATCGACAAGGCGGTTTTGCTCAATTCCGACAGCGCGTCCACCTTTGCCTTCAAGCAATAACTCTACAGCCCGTGCTCCCAAACGGCTTGCGAGCACCCGATCAAACGCTGTTGGCGAGCCACCACGCTGGATATGACCTAATACAGAAACGCGAGTGTCGAAATTCGTTGCTTCCTCGAGTTTTTTTCCGAATTCCACACCGCTGCATACACCTTCTGCGACGACAATGATACTATGTTTTTTGCCACGTTCATGACCTTTGCGCAACCTTGTGGCAATCTCGTTCATATCATATTTTTCTTCAGGGATTAAAATTGTTTCTGCTCCACCCGAAAGGCCTGCCCAGAGTGCAAGATCGCCGGCATCCCTTCCCATCACTTCAATAATAAATGTTCTTTCATGGGAAGTTGCCGTATCACGAATTTTATCAATGGCGTCAATGACCGTATTCAATGCTGTATCAAAGCCGATGGTAAATTCGGTTCCAGGTATATCATTGTCAATTGTGCCAGGCACACCCACACATGGGAATCCCTGCTCCGTAAGGGCTTTTGCACCACGATAGGAACCGTCTCCTCCAATTACAACTAGCCCCTCAATTCCATGAGCTTTCAATTGTTCAATTCCCTGCTGTTGTCCTTCTTTTGTTTTAAATTCAAGACACCTTGCAGAATGAAGGATTGTACCTCCGCGATGAATAATATCCCCTACCGAACCAAGTTCAAGCTTTTTTATATTCCCGCTTATAAGCCCCGTATATCCACCATAAACACCATATACTTCAAGTTCATGGAAGATGGCTTTCCTAACTACCGCCCTTATTGCAGGATTCATACCGGGAGCGTCTCCGCCGCTTGTTAATACACCAATTTTTTTCAATCCTATCACCCCAAATGCTTGATTCTGTTTCTATGTAAAAATTCCCGTCTTGCCTTTTTTAAAGCGGGAAATACGAAAACAAATGAATTGGAAACCATCATTTTCCTCGGGATTCATATCTCTCTTATTATTAACATAATCACCGGGAATATTTCTAAAATAACATGAAGGAAAATCGATAACAACCATATCATCAAGTTAATTTTAAAAGACAGAATTTTCTTTTAAATGAAAACGCTTTATTTTAAGATGTAAGCGAAATCATTGACAATATTGTTAAAATTTTTTGCCAAATTAAAGAATCGTGCCCATGAAGAGCACGAACTTAATTTACCCCTATAAATTCATTTGAAAACGAAACCTCGCCTATTAATCTGAATTTTTCATAGCGATTGTTTACCAGCTCATCTTCTGATAATCCGAGAAGTTTTTGCAGTGAATCCTTTAGCACTTTCTCAATTGCATTTGATTGTTGCTTAACATCCTTTTGTGCTCCGCCTTTAACTTCTGGAATAATTTCATCAACAACGCCAAGCATTTTCAAGTCCGGTGCCGTAATTTTCATCGATTCGGCCGCACGCTTTGCTTGTGTCGCATCCTTCCATAAAATTGCTGCAGCACCTTCTGGGGATATAACGGAGTAAGTGGAATTTTCGAGCATATGAATATAATTACCCACGCCAAGTGCAAGGGCACCACCACTTCCACCTTCACCAATAACAATACAGATTACAGGAACCTTCAATCCGGCCATTTCGAAAAGATTCCGAGCAATCGCTTCGCTTTGTCCGCGTTCTTCTGCTGCCTTCCCAGGATATGCACCTTTCGTGTCGATGAAACAAATGATGGGACGTTTAAATTTTTCGGCTTGTTTCATCAATCTTAAAGCCTTTCGATATCCTTCTGGATGAGGCATTCCGAAATTTCTGCGAATATTTTCTTTTGTATCTTTTCCTCGCTGATGGCCGATTACCGTTACAGGAAGGCCATGAAAACGGGCAATTCCCCCGACAATTGCTTCATCATCACCATACGCTCTGTCACCATGACATTCAAAAAAGTCTTCAAACAAATTCGAAATATAATCGAGCGTCGTTGGCCTGTTCGGATGGCGGGCAATTTGCACTCGGTCCCAAGGCTTTAAATGCTCATAAATCTCCTGCTCCAATTTGGCTAGGCGAGCTTCAAGCTTGTCAATTTCACTCGAGAAATCGACATCGGCCGTTTTTGTGAACTCTTTTAATTCAGAGATTTTTTTTCTAAGCTCGACAATCGGGCGCTCAAATTCCATTTCCCCTACCATTTTACGTTCCCCCCAGGTTGATGCAAGGATAGTATATTTGCGATCGTTTCTTTTAGTGCAAGCCTAGAGATAACAGCATCCAATTGTCCATGTTTCAAAAGGAATTCCGCTGTTTGAAAATCCTCCGGCAAATCTTCCCGTATCGTTTGCTCAATGATTCTTCTGCCGGCAAAACCAATTAAAGCTCCGGGTTCAGCAAAATTAAAATCCCCGAGTGAGGCAAAACTGGCCGAGAC
>JAUZPT010000341.1 GCA_030705745.1 Bacillota bacterium
CTGCCCCCGCAATAATCCATTTTATCCAATTGAATGATTGGAGATGAAAAACGAAACTATGTTTCGTTTTTTTTTGTTTCGGAAACTGAGAAATTTGGTATTAGTAAGAACTTGATGTTGATTCATTGGATAATCAAAATCTTTTTGCTTTAATCAGATATATTTTTTTCTGTGATCTCCAGGTGTATGGTTTTGTCCAATCATGATACGTATGATGGACATTTAATTTCATCCCAACCCCGTTTTGTCCATCATGACCCGTATGATGGACATTAAATCTCATCCCAAACCAGCTTTTGTCCATCATGAGCCGTATGATGGACATTTGACCTCTCACCAAACCAGCTTTTGTCCATCATGAGTCGTATGATGGACATTTGACCTCTCACCAAGCCGGCTTTTGTCCATCATGAGCCGTATGATAGACATTTTATCGCATCCCAAGCCTTGATTTGTCCATCATGAACCCACAGGAGGTATTTGCCAAATAAAAGTGCGGATGAAAAGCGGAGTCAGGAACTGGCTTTTTTGCTCAAAAGTAAAAAATCATGTAAACTACAAATAGATTCTGCATCCTTAGGAGTGGTCCTAAGGTTTTTTTGCAGACAAACTGCTTCATTATATTCGAATCAACTAAAATTTAGGTTTATATGCCTCATAGATAAAAGGTGATGTTATGAATCGATATGAACTATATACGGAGAGTTCAGAGAAAACCGTTGAATTTGCGGTTAAATTAGCGAAGGCCTTAAAACCGGGGGATCTAATTGCGTTAGAAGGCGATTTAGGGGCCGGAAAAACGACGTTTACCAAAGGGCTGGCCCTTGGACTTGATATAAAAAAAACTGTAAGCAGCCCTACATTTACAATCATTAAGGAATACCAGGGACGACTGCCACTTTATCATATGGATGTTTACCGGGTACAAGATGCTTATGAGGATTTGGGATTTGATGAGTATTTTGAGGGAGAAGGCGTATCAGTGGTTGAGTGGGCACACTTTATATCTGAACAGCTTCCCGCTGATAGATTGACGATTTTTTTATCCCATGAAAACAATAATCGAAGAAAAATAACTGTAGGTCCATCAGGGAAGAGATATGAGCAATTATGCAAGGAGATTTTTTATGAAGATATTAGCGATTGATACGTCGAATTATACACTTGGGGTAGCGCTTGTCGATGAAGACAAAGTGCTTGGCGAGTATATGACCTACTCGAAAAAAAACCATTCGGTCCGGATTATGCCAGCGATTCAGACACTCATGAAAGACTGCGATTGGACGCCGAAAGATGTGAATAAAATTGTTGTGGCCAAAGGACCAGGTTCGTACACCGGGGTTCGAATAGGTGTGACGATTGCCAAGACATTAGCCTGGTCTTTACAAACTCCTTTAGTCGGTGTGTCTAGCCTTGAAATCTTGGCTGCCGGAGCCGGTCGCTACTTTCCAGGGCTTGTTTCACCGTTATTCGATGCGAGAAGAGGCCAGGTGTATACAGGGCTTTATCGTTCGGAAAATGGACAGCTGGTGCAGGTGGAAAAGGATCAATTGGTCATGATCGACAAGTGGGCCACGTCGTTGAAAAACCGAAATGAGCAAATTCTTTTTGTCGGCAATGATACAGGAATCCATCGTTCATTTTTGGAAGAACACTTAGGCAATCAGGCCGTGTTTGCAGCTATATCTGAGCACAATCCGAGGCCGTCTGAACTTGCGTTATTGGGGAAAAATAAACCTGGTGAAGATATCCATTCGTTTGTTCCCAATTATATTCGATTGGTCGAAGCCGAAGCAAAATGGCTTGAAGCAAATGGTCTTTTGGAAAAAGGGATGGAATAGGCGATGAATGGACATATGTTAACGTTTCGTTTTATGGAAGAACAGGACATTGACCAGATTGTGGAGATTGAACATATTTCATTTGCCACGCCATGGAGCAAAGAAGCATTTTACAATGAACTTTACCAAAATCAATTTGCTCTATACATCGTTTTGGAAGAGCAAGAAAAGATCATTGGATATTGCGGTGTGTGGGTAGTGGTGGATGAGGCCCATGTAACCAACGTGGCAGTCCTTCCTGAGTATCGGGGTCGAAAATTGGGAGAAGCATTAATGATAAAGCTGATGGAAGTGGCAAGACAAAGAGGAGCGAAAACGATGACGCTTGAGGTGCGGGTAAGCAACCATGTGGCACAATCGCTCTATCGAAAAATGGGTTTTCAAAATGGCGGAATTCGAAAAAATTATTATACAGATAATCAGGAAGACGGATTAGTAATGTGGGTGAATTTATGAAAAAAGATCAAATGATTATGGGAATAGAAACGAGCTGCGACGAAACAGCTGTTGCCATTATAAAAAATGGCCGTGAAATTGTTTCTAATGTCGTCGCTTCTCAAATCGAGAGCCACAAGCGCTTTGGTGGCGTTGTTCCGGAAGTTGCATCACGGCATCATGTCGAACAAGTTACACTTGTTTTAGAAGAAGCATTAACGGAAGCAGGGATTACTTTTAGCGATTTGGATGCAATCGCTGTGACGGCAGGCCCTGGTTTGGTAGGGGCGCTGTTGATTGGAGTAAATGCGGCAAAAGCATTAGCATTTGCTCATAATCTGCCGTTGGTTCCTGTTCATCATATTGCTGGGCATATTTATGCAAACCGCCTAGTGACGGAAATGAAATTCCCACTTCTATCTCTTGTCGTTTCCGGAGGCCACACGGAGCTTGTCTATATGAAAGAGCATGGACACTTTGAAGTCATTGGAGAAACGAGGGATGATGCAGCCGGAGAAGCGTACGATAAGGTAGCGAGAACGTTGAACATGCCATATCCGGGCGGACCTCATATTGATCGGATGGCTCAGGAAGGGCAGCCGACCATTGACCTTCCGCGGGCCTGGCTCGAAGAAGGGTCTTATGACTTCAGCTTCAGCGGTTTAAAATCAGCTGTTATTAATACGGTCCATAATGCGGAACAGCGCGGGATAAAAATTGAACCGCAGAACCTGGCTGCAAGCTTTCAGCAAAGTGTCATCGATGTATTGGTCGTGAAAACGGAACGAGCGGCTAAGGAATATAACGTAAAGCAAGTCTTGCTTGCTGGAGGCGTAGCAGCCAACAAAGGTCTGAGAGAAGCATTAACGGCAACCTTTTCTTCGCTTGAAGGCATCGAGTTGGTCATTCCGCCGCTGTCACTTTGTACAGATAATGCGGCGATGATTGCGGCAGCCGGCAGTATTTTATTCGAAAAAGGTGAACGGGCAGACTTGGCACTGAATGCGAATCCTGGACTTATGATTGAAAGCCACAATTAATCTAATACTTCTACATCATAAAGCAGTGCGATTCGCACTGCTTTTATGTTGCGGAAAAATATCCACAAATTAAAGGGATTATTAACATTGTTTATTGAAGAGGGAAAAGCAGAAATGGTGGATAAACTACTGTGGAAAGGATGAAAATAGTGGATAATGTGGAAAACTCGGTGGATAACTTCTATGGCTGTGGATAACATTGTGTATTTTTGTGGATATTGTGGAAAACTTAAAGTTTTATTGATATTAGGCATTTTTGCTTGTGAATAATACTGTGGAAAAAAGGGACTGTTGACCTAGTTTAACTTTAAAAAAGAATGGTTTTAGTGAAAATTTATCCACAAATTATTCATGATGGCTGAATAACCTTATTGCGCGTATGGCAAAATTCCGGTGTTTGCATTCGGGATAAAATAAAAACACCGGCATTGCACCGGTGTTCCATCATTACTCTGCAAACAGCGACCATTCTTCCATCAGTTGCTCCAGCAGTTCTTTTGCATTGTCGTTGAGTTTGGTGATTTC
>JAUZPT010000342.1 GCA_030705745.1 Bacillota bacterium
AGAGAAAGGTACTATATTGGGAAAGCGGCTGCCAAACAAAGAGATGTGAGTTTAACAGGCTTTAATAATCAGAAGGTTGATGAGGATCGTACTTATATACTGCTTTTTGGCCTTATTGCCTACCATGCAGCTGTCTTAAATCCCGATGATACGGACATACATTATACTATCGATCAATTAGCAGTTTCATTGCCAACCACGCAATACAAAGAAAAAAAGGATAAATTTAAACAACGTTTATTAGGTACACATACCGTAATTTTTCACAGAGTACCAGGAGTCCCTGAACCAAAAGAATTAGTGGTCAAACTTCAAGTGAAAGATGTGATTATTGGTGCAGAAGGGGCTTGTGCATACCTGGCTCTTACACGTGATCAAGAAAGCTTAGGGATTCAAGATGATACCCTTATAAAGGATTCTCGAAAAGGAATTATTATCGGTGACCTTGGAGGAGATTCGGTGGATTTCGTAGGCATCAAGAATAACAAACCTGTTGCTTCTGTAGAAGGAGAACCGTTCGGAATCAATCAGTTTTTAGACAATATTATTCAAAAGGTCGCTAAAAACGAATTATATAAATTTGATTCACGAGCAGAGTTGGAGGAAAAACTAGCATTAGGACAATCGGAGTGGTATGTAGAGCCATTTGCAGGTGTAAAAAAGGATATTAGTAAGTATATTATCCCTCAGTTAAAATCAATGGCAGTTAAATACCTTGAAAACTTCGATCGTGTTAGAAGCAGCTCAAATGAAATTAAAGGCGCAACTAGATATATTGCCGTTGGGGGTGCCGCAAAATTAGCCAAGAGGCAAATTCAAGAATCTGCTGTCAGATGGACGGAGAGGGGTCGGCCAATTGAATTGCTTTTTCCAGAAGATATGGAAAAACTCAATGTTCAGGGACTAATGATTTTGGCGAAAATGAATCAAATAAAGAAAGACCAAGAGAGTACAATTGAATTTGCTAGTATTAAAGGCTAGAAGGTGACAGACATGCCTAGAACTTTTACTGATTACCTTAATAAAACCGCCATCACTCTTCCTGACACGTTCATCGATGTTAGAACAGGAGACTCACATATTGTCTCACCCAAAATCCAGAACCAAATTGAATACCATGCTAACAATAATACTCTTATTCATCTTGTATTATCTGCGCTAAATAGTTACCTTCATCCAAGATCGCTAAAAGGTGATAATGAAGAAATACTACTTGAGTTATTAGAAATAAAAAAATGATGCAACACGGCACTTTTATAAAAAATGATTCTCTTTTTTTGTCCCTAGCAAATGGTTCACAAAAAACGTCTGTAGACTTGGATTTAAATGATTTAGAGGAAGTACTAGATGCTTTTGGAGGATAGGAGCTATTTGAAAAGGGGAGCACTAGTACTTGAGTTTATCAAATTAGATAAAAAAGCCCAGTAAAATTAACTGGGCTTCATCTGTTTTAACATATATTATAAACGAACTGCAGGCAAGCATGTTATAGCGCAGATGCAGTTGAGATCAACCGTAATACAAATCCCCGTTTTTTCTAAATTGTCCACATTTTTACCGTCGATTTGACAGCATGGAGAAAAAACATCTTTTGATTTACATTCTTTACCATTATCCGAAGAGTGCCCCTTGTCAGATTTGATTTCCAAGAGTTCAAGAACGGCACAATTATTGCTAATAGCCTTAATTCTAAATATGAATGAAGTGATACAAGCGAACTTTTTCTTTTTGGAATGACATGAAAAAGTAGTTACTCCCGTTGCTTTAAAAGGTTCACAATCACCACAATAAAGAATGAAAGGTATTGTGTTTTTCTTAGGTTTCTTCGACTCACATAATAATTGACGAATGGATTCCTTGCATGAAGTATCGCAATTATTATGCTTTTTTTCTTTCTTTTGTACTTTCTTTTGTGCATGTAATATCGCTTTTAGAACATCTTCTACACAATGTTCTTGATGTTTAGGAGGTTTCCCATGGTGGCTACTGCTACTGCTACTACTACTACTTTCATCGCAATGATGGCTACTACTGCTACTACTTTCATCGCAATGGTGGTCACAGCATTCTTTTTTCTTTTGGAGATGCCAATGGACCTTTTTATCAAACTCCTTTTTCTTGAGATGAATCAAATCCATACTATTTCACGTCCCTTAAAAAATTTTATTCAAATTAACATACGAAAATAATCGATTTTTGATTGATAATCCTGCCTATTAAATTGAAGTTTTTTTGAAAGGATGAATAGTATGAAAATAAAAAAAGCTGACTCGTTTTGCTGTTAGATAACAGCTTTTTGAGCCAGCCCTTTTGTTTGTATTTAATCTGCTTGAACTTCTTTGGTGTTATGTTCACTTTGTAAACGGTCATTAGTCAGCATGAAGACGAAAACGACCACGAGTGTTGCTGGAATCAGAGCCCATGAAAAGGTGTAGCCAATCGAATTTGCAAGCGAGTGGACAATTTTATCAAGGATGGGTGCCGGGATGTTAGCACGTGCTTGCGCGGATAAAAGCGCACGCGGATCGCTTTGTGCTCCACCGTTGTACATGTTGCCTGCACCGCCAAAGATTTTTTTCAAGCTGTCAGAAAAGGTATTGCGCTGGATGATGCCATAAACGGTTATTCCAACTGTCATTCCAAACTGACGGACAAACGAAACAGTTGAATTGGCAGATCCGCGCTTTGCAGGCAGAATATTGTGAATGGCGGACATGTTTAAAACCGAGAAGGATGCGCCTGTTCCGAGTCCGACGATAATCATATAAAAAGTTACGGCAGTTCTCGTTGTTTCTGCTGTAACGGTGCTTAATAAGTACATTCCAGCAACAAAAATGAAAGCAAAAA
Source organism: Bacillota bacterium (assembly GCA_030705745.1). Classification (GTDB taxonomy): domain Bacteria; phylum Bacillota; class Bacilli; order Bacillales; family Cytobacillaceae; genus Neobacillus_A. The sequence goes on from JAUZPT010000342.1 coordinate 2,848, forward strand.
TCATCATAATTTTTTTATAGCCAAATTTTGCAGCAGTAATTGCTCCTGTTTGAGCAGAGACAACGACACCGAGCATCATTGGGAGTAAAATGAGCCCCGAGTTGGTCGCGGTTCCACCGGTCACACCCTGGATGAAAATCGGAATGTAGACGGATCCTACAATGAAGGCAACTCCATAAAGAAGGCCAACAATGGTACTTGCGGCAAATAATCGATCTTTGAACATGGAAAATGAAATGATTGGATCGCTTGCTCTTTTTTCAGTAAACAGAAAGAGAATAAACAATACTGCAAAGCCAGTAAATAATCCGAGAATGTTCGTGGAATCCCACGCATATTTGTTGCCGCCCAATTCCAAAGCAAACATCAAACAAACTACAGCTCCTACAAGCGTAAAAGCTCCAATCCAATCAATCTTCTGTTTTTGGTGTTCGCGTGACTCTTTGTAATACATGGAAATTAAAGTGAGGGAAAGGATTCCCAAAGGAAGGTTGATGTAAAAAATCCAGTTCCAACTAATATAGTCGGTTATATAAGCACCGAGCAATGGACCAAAAATGCTGGACAAGCCGAAAACTGCTCCGAATAAGCCCGTCATTTTTCCGCGTTTTTCTGGAGGGAAAATGTCAAAAATAATCGTAAAGGTGATCGGAACCAAGGCTCCTCCGCCAATACCCTGGATGGCTCTGTATATGCTCAGTTGCTCAATGCTAGTTGCCGTACCGCAGAGAATAGAACCAAACATGAAAAGCACAATACCAAACATAAAAAATCGTTTCCGGCCAAACATATCGGATAATTTTCCGAAAATCGGCATACCGGCCATCTCTGCGACCATATAAGCTGAAGTAACCCAGATGAATTTGTCCAGGCCGCCAAGGTCACCAACGATGGTTCCCATAGCTGTGGCGACAATCGTATTATCCATCGATGCCATTAGTATCGCAAGCAATAAACCCGCTACGATAAATCCTTGTTTGCTTTTTG
>JAUZPT010000343.1 GCA_030705745.1 Bacillota bacterium
AAGGGATATAAGTTTAGTACTTATGCAACCTGGTGGATCAGACAAGCAATTACCAGAGCAATTGCAGATCAGGCAAGAACAATACGTATTCCGGTTCATATGGTAGAAACAATTAATAAATTAACCAGAGTACAGCGTCAGCTGTTACAGGAATTAGGCAGGGAACCTTCACCGGAGGAAATCGCTGAAGACATGGACTTGACTCCTGAAAAGGTAAGAGAAATTTTAAAGATTGCACAGGAGCCCGTCTCTCTAGAAACTCCAATTGGAGAAGAAGACGATTCCCATCTTGGTGATTTTATTGAAGATCAGGATGCTACTTCACCATCTGAGCATGCCGCATATGAACTGTTAAAAGAACAGTTGGAAGACGTGCTTGATACTTTGACAGACAGAGAAGAAAACGTTTTGCGACTCCGCTTTGGATTAGATGACGGCCGTACGCGTACCCTCGAGGAAGTTGGAAAAGTCTTTGGTGTCACACGGGAGCGTATTCGCCAAATTGAAGCGAAAGCATTAAGAAAGTTAAGACACCCAAGCCGCAGCAAACGCCTAAAAGATTTCCTTGAATAAGAAAATACCTAGTTTCAATCCGATTGTCCTATCTCCTAGAGGCTAATCTTAAAAACAAATATTGCCGAAAAATAGTTTACTTCTTACAATAGAAGTAGGCTATTTTTTTTGTAAAAGGGCCTTAAAGGAAGGGATCTATTCAGATGGATGAAAATAGAAAAAAAATCATACTAAACGAAATACAATATTGGAAAGAGGGCAGAATGCTTCCTGCTCACTATTGCGATTATTTATTGTCGCTTTATTCGGAGGGCAATCCTCCGCAACAAGTAATAACAGGAAAGCGTATGAACAAAAACACTTTTCTTGAAATGCTATTTTTTATCATCGTAATTTCAATAGCTGCGTTTGTCACTTATTTTACTGAATTATCTTTTATTTTGCAAATAGGTATTTTGGTCATTCTTGGAATTTCTGGGGTGGCGGGATTTATTTATTTTTTAAAAAAAGGAATTATTAGCCATCTTTCTTTAGTGCTATCGGCATTCATGCTACTTCTAGCATCTGTAGAGGCGGCTACAAAGCTTTTTTCGGGTAGGCCCCTTATGATATATATATTTACTGCTCTCAACTGTCTGGCCTGGATTGTGGCTGGCTGGAAACGGAAGCTATTATATTTTTCGGTTTCTGGATTTTTAGGAATAGGAGTATTAAGTTATTTTATTTTTGTAAAATAACATATATTTTAAAAGTTTTAAATGTTGAGAAAATTGTTTCTTTCCCTTTATAATAAAGTAAGCGTATTCAACGCAGCTTGAGGGGGATGAAGATGAATTTCGATTTAACGGCTGAACAAGAAATGATTCGCAAAACGATGAAAGAATTTGCTGATGAAGAAGTAGCGCCGGGAGCGTATGAAAGAGACAAAACGAAACAATTTCCTAGTGAAATCTTCAAAAAGCTTGCTGATATGGGAATTATGGGTTTACCATTTCCTGAACAATACGGGGGTGGTGGGGCCGATACGGTCAGTTTTGCTATTGTAACAGAAGAATTGAGCAGAGCCTGTGGGTCGACTGGAATTACATATTCAGCCCACATATCGCTTGGTGGGGCGCCGATAAATTTGTTCGGAACAGAGGATCAAAAACAAAAATATTTAACTCCAATTTGTACAGGTGAATCATTTGGGGCATTTGGGCTAACCGAGCCGAATGCTGGATCGGATGCGGGTGGAACCCGAACATCCGCAAGAGAAGAAAATGGAGAATTTATTATTAACGGGAATAAATGCTTTATTACAAACGCAAGCTTTGCGAAACATTTGGCACTCACAGCAGTAACTGGAGAAACTAATGGTGAAAAAGAAATCAGTGCAATCATTGTCCCAACGGAGTCCAAGGGCTTTACAATTGTGGATAATTACGAAAAAATGGGGCTTAATTCGTCAAATACGACAGAGCTAGTATTGGAAGATGTGAAAGTGCCCGTTGAAAATCTGTTGGGCAAAAAGGGAGAGGGATTTAAGCAATTCCTGATTACCCTAGATGGTGGAAGGATCGGAATTGGTGCGATGGCGGTCGGGATTGCCCAGGCGGCTTATGATAAGGCACTTGCTTATGCGAAAGAACGGAAGCAATTTGGAAAATCACTGTCTTCCTTCCAGGCAATTCAATTTAAACTGGCAGATATGGCGATGAAAATCGAACTTGCAAGGACCATGGTATATAAAGCTGCGTGGTTAAAAGACCAAGGAAGGCCATTTTCGAAGCAGGCTTCGATGTGCAAGCTGTACGCCTCAGAAATTTGTATGGAAGTGGCAGATCAGGCTGTCCAGATTCATGGAGGCTACGGGTATATGAAAGAATATCATGTCGAACGTTTTATGCGGGATGCAAAGCTGTTGGAAATTGGTGAAGGAACATCAGAGGTTCAAAGAATGGTCATTGCAAGGCAGATTGGGTGTTAAGGAGAGTATAAATTTTTACGAAGAGAGGCGTTCCTGAAAAGGAACTTTCCGGACCTCTCTTTTATGTTTTTAAAGTTTATCGAAATAATTGGACATTTATGCTTTTACTTCGACAAAATATCAAGTAAAATATAGATGTTTGTAAATACTATATATTTAGCAGATGTTCTTACATAAGGGAGGTAATTTAATGAATCGAAATCCGGTTATTCCATTTGTACTCATCATGATTTTTGGTATCGCTTTAATGTTCGGATTGTCCTTTAAAGGCTTGGGCGATCAAAAACAGCTTGCCGCAAGTAAGGGTGGCAGCACTGAACAGCCAAAAACACAAACGGCTTCAGCAAACCCTGAGGATATCTATAAAGGGACTTGCATTGGTTGTCATGGTGATCAATATCAAGGAGTTGTGGGACCTTCGTTAAAAGGTGTGGGCAAAAAGTATACGAAGGAACAAATTATGACCTTCATTACGAAAGGCAAAGGCGGCAAAATGCCTCCTGGCCTTGTTCCGCAAGAACAAGCAGCTGCTATGGCTGCATGGGTAGCAAACATCAAATAATTTTCCAATGGAAAAAGGTCCTTTGCATCCGTAAAGGACTTTTTTTACTGAAAAGCGTGTGAAACGAATGTTTCACATGAATGAGACAAAAAACCTGTTATCAACAATACTGATTAACAATGACACTGGTAAAGATAAATAAGGAAGTAACAAAAGCATAGAGATGTGGTGGACAATGTGAATACTGATAAATTATCGAACAGATTGGAAATGGTAGCTAGCTTTGTACCTATTGGAGCACGGTTGGCAGATATCGGTTCTGACCATGCTTATTTGCCATGCTATTTGGCAAAAAAAAACCTGATCGATTCGGCGATTGCCGGAGAAGTGGTGGAGGGTCCGTTTGTGTCTGCTTCTAAACAAGTTCAGGCTGATGGATTATCGGATAAAATAACTGTGAGAATGGGAAACGGATTGGATGTTCTTCAACCCGGAGAGGTGGACTGTATAACCATCGCTGGAATGGGGGGAGCTTTAATCGCAAGCATTCTTGAGCGTGGCAAAGCTAAACTTGAAAATGTAAAACGCCTTATTTTACAGCCTAATATCAGTGCGATCTCTATTCGGTTATGGCTGATTGAAAATGGCTGGGAGCTCATTGAAGAGGAGATTCTTGAGGAAGAGGGAAAGATCTACGAAATATTGGTGGCTGAAAAAGGAGATCCGTTAAGTGCTTACAGCAACGAGAAGGACAGGAGTCTTTTATTCGGACCTTTCCTGATCACTCGTCAACAAGATGCTTTCATGAAAAAATGGTCCATTGAAAGAGACAATTGGAAACG
>JAUZPT010000344.1 GCA_030705745.1 Bacillota bacterium
CCTTCTTCTAAAGCTGTTTGGACAAAGCGCTCAGCCTCTGCTTTTTCTAGCGAGTTAATACGCATGCAACCGACAGCAACCACCGGCACCTCTAATGCGCTGCTTCCTAGTTTCATAGTTCTCATGTTTTACTTCCTCCAATTTTTCGAAATAGATAACTTTGTGAAATGGTTTCGACATATGTAGAGTTGTTCGACTTCTTTTAAAAGTCATTACCCGAAGTAATGAAAACAATTCGGATTCCTATCTATTTTGACACAATGGTAGAGTATGCTCAATCTTTAAGAAGAAAACCTTGTTTCGGAGAGTGAGATGCGTTCTTGGGAGAATTCGCTGCCACAGATGGCAAAGATTTTGCGAGATGCCGATTTAAAGGAAGATACACATGTTCTGTTAGTGTACAAGCTGCCAAGAGTTTCTGGAAAGTCAATGGACAGATGAAAGACAACAAGTTCTATCCAAAATATGATGGTGGTAGTTGAGGAGACACTAATCGTTGAAATATGTCATCCATGCGTTTGGCTGAATAAGGCATCTCATGGTCAAGCCACCACTTAAGTAAGGTAATAAGAGTATTTACAACGTAAGTCATTAATACTGATATAGGAATTTCAGGAATGTGAGGATCCAAATCAAGGGAAGAAAAACGTTCCTCCACCATGATATACAAAAAATCCTTTGCCTTCTCCAAAAGTAAATCCACACAGTTTCCGCGTACGAAGGCTTTATACAATTTGTAGTGTTGTTCCACATGTTGAAATAAACCCAAACTGGGAAGAATACTTTTTTCATCAATTCCACTAATTAATTGCTGATTAAGCACTTCAAAAACATGTCCAAGACTGCTGACGAGTAAATCTTCCTTATCATAGAAGTGGCTGTAAAATGTAGATCGCCCTACATTTGCACGATCCAAGATTTCTTGTATGGTGATGGATGCATATGATTTCTCGAATAATAAATTCATTAGTGAATCCGCTAACATTTGTCGCGTTCGCAAGGACTGTCGATCAACCTTTTTTCTTTTCATGTTCTTCTCCTTTAACCGAACAATTTTCCTGTTTTGTTCACTATGAAACAAAACGGTTTAATTGATTGTTGAATAGTGGGCGTATTTCGATTATTTTGATAATGAACATATTGTTCATTATTAAACTGATTATATATTATCGAAAGGATGAAAAACAATGCAATCAAAAACAATGCATTATCACCCAGCTTTAAAATATCATTGGTTAACTCGTTTTTATGATCCATTTATGGGATGGGTTGTACATGAAAAGAAGTTTAAAAAGCCATTGGTTAATCAGGCAAACCTTATGATAAATCAACGGATCTTGGATCTTGGTTGTGGCACAGGAACATTGACCCGTATGGTGAAGCAAGCACAACCGGATGCGGAGGTCATAGGTTTGGATGCAGACCCAGAAATTTTAACAATAGCCAGGAAAAAAGCTAAACGTAAGAATCTTTCAATGACGTTTCAACAAGGAATGTCTTTTGAATTACCTTATTCGGATCATTCATTTGATCATGTTTTTTCAAGTCTGTTTTTTCATCATTTAACCCATGAAATGAAACACAAGACACTACAAGAGGTATTCCGTATTTTACGTCCAGGCGGAGAAATTCATGTTATTGATTTTGAACCACAAGAAGGGTATTTATCCAATTTATTTCATAAAGAAAGATTTAAAGATATTCGTCCGACTGGAAGATATAAGATATTCAAGTCAAATCTGCAATCCTATTACGCTAGGAAAAATGTATAAGCATATTCTGTTTTACGATGCCGGTTGGAAGAATCGGGAAATGAAGGGGGGTACCATCTGGTCACTGCAATACTTATGCGAATGAGGTTCCGAAATGAAAAGTAGGGTAAAAAGCATAAATGATACATTTGCAGCTTTCTTGAAATGAGGGAATAGGTTGGAACAAAAACATAAGTTTATCGGATATATTCTAGCTCTTTGTTCTGCTGCATTGGTTGGGCTTTTTACCGTGTTAAACAAATGGATAATGGTTGAGGATGTACCTGCACTAACTGCGGGAGCGTGGACATATTTTGCAGCGGGAGTTGCATTACTTCCATGGGTAGCAAAAAAAAGGGGGCTAAAATTTAAAAAACCGATCGTTACAATTGGATGGCTTTTGGCAGGTTCTGTTGTTGGTCCAATTCTATATTTTCTTGGTCTAAAGCTCACATCTGGGGTGGAAGGTGTGCTCTTGATTAATACCGAAGCGATGTTTACTGCATTTTTGGCGTTTTTATTTTTCAAAGAGCGCCTCACAGTCAAAACCCTTTGGGCAAGTATCTTGATCATTGCAGGAGCAGTTTGGCTATCTTGGTCGGGTAATAGCTTATTATCAAAGAATGCATTTGGAAACCTTCTGATTGCCTTGGGATATGTAGGGTGGGCAACCGAAAACAATTTGGGTCGGGTGCTTGGAGAAGATATCCCTGCGGTCACGCTCGTTTGTTTAAAAGCATTAGTAGCGGCTGTAGTGTTGGCAATGCTAGCACTTGCCTTTGGAGAACCAATCACGATTTCCTGGCATGTTGTGCCCGGGATTATAGCAAGCGGAGCTTTTTCTCTCGGCTTATCACTTGCAATGTTTTATATTGCGATGCGCTTCATAGGGGCTGGACGTACGGGTTTAATTTCATCTACTTCCACGCTGTGGGGGGTGATTGGCGCGATTTTGCTCTTAGGGGAGCCACTGACTGCAAAAATTATCGGCGGAGGATTATTGATGCTTCTTGGTGTAGCAGGATTCGCTTGGGAAATTTCCCATGAATGAAACATTAATCTGATTAACGGAGAGCTATACACTAGGAGTATCAGCACACTAAACTCTTATTCAGTTAACGTGTGCTTATGGTTGGGATGGGTTGCTGTCACTGATCGCAAGGGACCAGCGGTTTTCGAAGATGGAAGCTATCAATAGATCAAAGTCCAACCGGTTGATAGGTTTCCGTAGTCGACACATGTTGAGTGCGTAACTAAACTAATAAAATGATAAAAAAGCCAAGAGAAGTGCCTTTTAAAAACAAAGGGCACTTCTTTTGGTTTTTGGTTCTTTTTGGATCGCCTTTTATAAATATAGGGTATGATCGGTTCTACTTCTACCATTGCGAGCATGACTCATACAAACCAACTACGCTATGATTTAAGATTAAATTGCAATCCCACCCACCCAGCATTACAATTAACATAAAAATTGGTAATGAATGGTGATCAGATGGAGAGTTTTGTTCGGAATTTGGAATCGTCTTTATATAAAGGTTTTATCGACCAGAAGCATAGTATTTCAGGTAGTTATAAGCCTAGATTGCTAGTGAATAATGCGAAGCAAAATGAAAATGTGTTAAATGCGATGCTTGAGGAGCTTGATCATTGTAAGTCGTTTATTTTTTCCGTTGCTTTTATAACGGAGAGTGGGCTTGCAACACTTAAATCTCATTTTCTTGATCTCAAAGAAAAGGGAATTAAAGGCCGTATTTTAACGTCTACATTTTTGAATTTTAATCAGCCGAAGGTTTTTCGGGAATTATTGAAGATTACAAATGTAGAAGTGAGATTAACAGATTTAAAAGGATTTCATTCGAAGGGTTACATCTTTAATCATGACAGCCATTACTCCTTAATTGTGGGCAGCTCGAATCTTACGGCGCATGCGTTAAAGGTAAACTATGAATGGAATGTAAAATTAACCTCGCATGAAAACGGAGAGATTGTCCATCACTTTAAAAACCAATTTGAAGAGGTATGGGAAGGCTCGAAAGCATTATCGGAGAACTGGATTGAGGAGTATGAAA
>JAUZPT010000345.1 GCA_030705745.1 Bacillota bacterium
CCTGCGTGATTCGTCTTATGCCTGTCGGAGGCCCACAGGATGTGGGTCAGGAATGCGTCGCCACAGGATGTGGCGGTTTTAGCAGTTCTTCCTAAATTCAAGGCGCTTCCGCTTTTCTTAAAAAAGGTTGTGATGATATGAATTCGTTCGTGAAAATTCGCAGGGACCTCCATCAAATACCTGAGCTTGGTTTTCAAGAATACAAAACTCAACAATATTTATTAAGCTATTTACAAAGTTTATCTCAAGACCGCCTCGTGATTAAAAAATGGAAAACCGGATTATTTGTAATGGTACATGGCACAAATCCAACGAAAACGATTGGTTACAGAGCAGATATTGATGGATTGCCCATTACAGAGGAAACGGGATTGAATTTTCCTTCCTTGCATCCGGGAAGAATGCATGCTTGCGGGCATGACTTTCATATGAGTATTGCACTTGGAGTCATTACATACTTTGTTGAAAATGAAATGAAAGCTAATCTGCTTGTTATTTTTCAACCTGCCGAAGAAGGGCCAGGTGGAGCAGAACCGATGCTGCAATCTGAACTTATGCAAACCTGGAAGCCAGATATGATTATTGCGCTGCACATTGCTCCGGAGTATCCTGTAGGAACAATTGCAGTGAAAGAAGGCCTTTTGTTCGCCAACACCTCAGAATTGTTTATTGATTTAAAAGGAAAAGGGGGGCACGCCGCCTATCCACATCAAACAAACGATATGGTGATCGCAGCCTGCTCTTTGGTGACACAATTACAAACTGTCATCTCAAGGAATGTAGACCCGCTTGACAGTGCGGTCATTACAATTGGTAAAATCACTGGTGGTACAGTTCAAAATATCATTGCTGAAAATGCCCGTCTTGAAGGTACCATCCGAACGTTATCTGCCGAGTCAATGAAAAAGGTTAAGCAACGGATAGAGGCGCTTGTAAAAGGTATTGAGACAGGATTTGAATGCGAATGTGCAATTGATTATGGCTCAATGTACTATCAAGTATATAATGACCATTCCTTAACAAAGGATTTTATGGAATTCGTAAGGGAAAACACGAAGTCGAAGGTTGTGGAGTGCAAGGAAGCCATGACAGGGGAGGATTTTGGCTATATGCTGAAGGAAATCCCCGGTTTCATGTTTTGGCTTGGTGTAGATTCGCCGTATGGTTTGCATCATTCAAAATTAACTCCGGACGAAGAAGCAATCGATCATGCAATAAACTTGCTTACAAGTTATATCAGTGATAAAGGAAATAACTGAAGTTAGCTGGGCAAAGTGCTTATTATTTTATTCTTACTTATGGAAATGGTAAAATGGTAGCGGAAAGCTTGGAAAAACTATCCTTTGGAGGGTTTCCCGTTTATTTGGCTGTAAAAAAGGGCAAACCAATTAATGGAGATTACGATTATAATTAATAACAAGTACTTAATTAAATTAATTATAATTTAAGATTGACTAAAAAGTAAACTTCTACTATAATTAGACAAGTCAAAGGATAGCACAAGAGAGTTGCTATAATAATTTTATTGGAGGAATTACACATGGCTGAACGTATGGTTGGAAAGCAAGCACCCCGTTTTGAAATGGAAGCTGTATTGCCTAACAAAGAATTTAAAAAAGTAAGTCTTGAAGAAAATATGAAAAACGGAAAATGGACTGTATTATTTTTCTATCCGATGGACTTCACATTTGTATGTCCTACTGAAATCACAGCCTTATCAGACCGTTATGATGAATTTGAAGACCTTGACGCTGAAGTAATCGGAGTATCTACGGATACAATCCATACTCACCTTGCATGGATCAAAACTGACCGCAAGGAAAATGGACTTGGCGATTTGAACTATCCTCTTGCTGCTGATACTAACCATGCAATATCTCGCGAATACGGAGTTCTGATTGAAGAAGAAGGTATCGCTCTTCGCGGCCTTTTCATCATCAGCCCGGATGGCGAGCTTATGTATTCAGTTGTAAACCACAACAATATCGGACGTGATGTTGAAGAAACATTACGTGTACTTCAGGCACTTCAAACAGGCGGTCTTTGCCCTGCGAACTGGAAGCCAGGACAAGCAACATTAAACGTTTAATGAACACAAGACCTAACCTTTTAAAGTGTTAGGTCTTTTTTACAAATTTATCTGAGGGGGTTTAAATATGAAATTGCGTGAATCAATGCCGGAATTATCCGGTGCAACTGAATGGTTAAATGGCCAAGTGACGAGAGAAGAATTAGTGGGAGAAAAGCCTACGTTAATTCACTTTTGGTCAGTGAGTTGTCATTTATGCAAGGAAGCAATGCCACAGGTAAATCAATTTCGTGATGACTATAAAGAGAAATTAAATGTCGTCGCAGTCCATATGCCAAGGTCGGAGAATGACCTGAATGTGGAAGAAATTAAGCAGGTTGCTGCAGAACATGGCATTACTCAACCAATCTTCGTTGATAGTGAGCACAAATTGACAGAGGCATTTGAAAATCAGTATGTACCAGCTTATTATGTTTTCGACCGTGAAGGGAAATTACGTCATTTTCAGGCTGGTGGCAGCGGTATGAAGATGCTCGAAAAAAGAGTAAACAGAGTGTTAGATGAAATGGAAAAAACGGAATAATCTATTGTTATAGAGCATTTAATAAAAAAGGAGAAGCGGGCATACCGCTTCTCCTTTTTGCTTAATTACACTTCCATTATGATCGGTAAGATCATTGGACGACGTTTTGTTTTTTCGTAAAGGAATGGAGATAACGTGTCAGTAATTTCATTTTTTATTTCAGACCACTGAGTCGTTTTGCGTTCCATTACTTTATTTAAATGCTTTGTAATCAAGCTTTGAGCATCGTTAATCAAATCTCCGGATTCTCTCATGTAAACGAATCCTCTGGATATGATGTCCGGGCCGGATGCAATTTTAAAATCTTTCATATTAATGCTTACGACAACGACGACAAGCCCTTCTTCAGAAAGAATTCTCCTGTCACGTAAAACGATGTTTCCTATGTCACCAATACCGCTGCCGTCAATATAGACAGAGCCTGAAGGGATTTTTCCGGCGATTTGGGCTTTATCATCCGATAATGCCAGTACATCACCGTTATCCATGATAAAGCAATTCTCAGGTTCAACCCCACAGTCCATTGCATGGCGTGAATGCATGATTTGCATGCGATATTCGCCGTGAATTGGCATGAAAAATTTAGGCTTCATCAATCGAAGCATTAATTTCTGCTCTTCCTGACCACCATGTCCGGAAGTATGGATATCGCTTAATGAACCATGAATAACTTCTGCTCCTGCCCGGAAAAGCGAATTGATCGTCCGGCTGACGCTAATCGTGTTACCTGGAATCGGCGAGGAAGAGAATACAACCGTGTCACCAGGTATGATTTGGATTTGGCGGTGAGTCCCGTTGGCAATTCTTGAAAGAGCTGCCATCGGCTCGCCTTGGCTTCCTGTGCAAAGGATGGTGACCTTATTTGCAGGAAGTCGATTGATTTGATTCGCTTCAATAAACGTTTCCTTAGGAGCGCTGATATACCCCAAATCCAGCCCGATATTGATGGCTGCTTCCATGCTTCGACCAAAAACGGCTACCTTTCTGCCATGTGTGACAGCGGCCTCCACAACTTGCTGGAGCCTGTGGATGTTAGACGCAAATGTAGCGAATATGATGCGGCCATCTACTTTGCGGAAAATGTCCTGAATGCTGTCACCGACGCGTCTTTCAGACATTGTAAAGTTAGGTACCTCACTGTTTGTACTGTCTGAAAGTAAGCAAAGGACGCCTTCTTTTCCGATTTCAG
>JAUZPT010000346.1 GCA_030705745.1 Bacillota bacterium
AGAATATGCACCAGTAGGATGGGGTACCAACGCGTGCTAATCAAAGAACCATTTTATATCTCAAACAAAAAAGAGAGCTGGCTATTTGCCAGCTCTCTTACTATTATTTACCTGCCCCATGGCAGTTTTTAAATTTCTTTCCGCTTCCACAGAAACATGGATCATTGCGGCCGATTGTCACTTCGTTTACTTTCGGCTTTTTCTTTACTTCGCCGTCTTCCTTCGGATTGACCGCTTGACCTTTCGCTACTTCCTGGCGCTCAAGGTTATTTCGGATTTCCGCTTTCATGATATACATCGCAGCTTCTTCCTCAATAGAGGCAATCATCGCTTCAAACATCGCGAAGCCTTCATGTTGATATTCACGCAGCGGGTCAATTTGACCGTAAGCGCGAAGGTGAATACCTTGACGAAGCTGATCCATTGCATCGATATGGTCAATCCACTTAGAGTCAACCGCACGAAGGGTTACAACCTTCTCAAACTCACGCATTTGCTCTGGCTCAAGAATGTGTTCTTTCTCTTCATAGCGCTCTTGGACCTTAGCATAAATGGCATCTACCATTTCTTCTGGATCTTTTCCTTGTAAATCTGCAACGGTGATGTCGCCTTCATGAAGAAGATTTGCATGAACATAGTCCACAATTCCTTGAAGATTCCATTCTTCCTCATCCTCATGTCTCGGTGTATGAACATAGACCGTACGCTGGATAGTAGCAAGAATCATTTTATGAACAATCTCACGAAGGTTTTCGGATTCAAGCACCTCATCACGCTGCGTATAAATAATCTCACGCTGCTGACGAAGAACGTCGTCATATTGCAGGAGCTGTTTACGAGCATCGAAGTTTTTGCATTCCACACGTTTTTGGGCTGATTCAACCTATATTTATAACATCTTAATTTTAATTGGCTGGTAATCATACATACCAAGACGGGTCATCATCGTTTTCATATTGTCAGAACCGAAACGGCGCATTAACTCATCTTCCATTGATAAGTAGAACTGAGTTACCCCTGGGTCCCCTTGACGTCCGGAACGACCGCGGAGCTGGTTATCAATACGACGGCTTTCGTGTCGCTCCGTACCAATAACGGCAAGACCGCCAAGCTCTTTAACACCTTCGCCAAGCTTGATGTCTGTACCACGGCCGGCCATGTTGGTTGCAATCGTTACAGAACCTTGGTGACCTGCTTCTGCAATGATTTCTGCTTCACGGGCATGATTTTTCGCGTTCAAGACATTGTGGCGGACACCTTTTTTAATGAGCAATCGGGAAATTAATTCTGATGTTTCAATGGCAACTGTACCAACAAGAACAGGCTGTCCCTTGCCATGACGTTCTGCAATATCCTCGACCACCGCTCTGAACTTACCTTCCATCGAAGCGTAAATTAAGTCGGCGCGGTCATCTCTGACAATTGGTCTGTTAGTAGGAATAACGATAACATTCATATTATAAATGTTGCGGAATTCTTCTTCTTCCGTTTTCGCAGTACCTGTCATACCCGCCAGTTTTTCGTACATACGGAAATAGTTTTGGAATGTAATGGTTGCCATGGTTTGGCTTTCGTTTTGAATCTCCACACCTTCTTTAGCCTCAATGGCCTGGTGCAGCCCTTCACTGTAGCGACGGCCTTTCATTAAACGGCCTGTAAACTGGTCAACGATGACAATTTCGCCGTCCTGAACCACATAGTCCACATCGAGGTGCATGCTGACATTTGCCTTTAACGCTTGGTTAATATGGTGGTTAAGGGTAACGTGGGTCATATCAAATAGGTTCTCGATACCGAAAGCTTTCTCTGCTTTGCTGATCCCTTCTTCTGTCAGCATAACGCCTTTCGTTTTTTCATCGTACGTGTAATCCTTTTCCTTTGTAAGCGTACGGACAAACGCATTTGCCTGGATGTAAAGAACCGCTGACTTTTGTGCAGAACCAGAGATAATTAACGGTGTACGCGCTTCGTCAATTAAAATCGAGTCAACCTCGTCAATAACGCCAAAGAATAGAGGGCGTTGAACCTTTTGTTCCTTATATAGGACCATGTTATCACGAAGGTAATCGAACCCGAATTCGTTATTCGTACCATACGTAATATCAGCAGCATATGCTTCCTGCTTTTCAGTACTATCCATGCTGTTCAAGTTCAATCCAACGGTTAAACCTAAGAACTCATATAACTGACCCATTTCTGTAGCGTCACGGCTTGCCAAATATTCGTTGACGGTAACAACGTGAACCCCTTTGCCAGATAGAGCGTTTAAGTAAACCGGCATGGTAGCAGTCAAGGTTTTACCTTCACCAGTTTTCATCTCTGAAATGTTACCTTCATGCAGGGAAACACCACCCATTAACTGAACGTGGTACGGATACAAGCCAAGAACACGGCGTGCTCCCTCTCGGACAACTGCAAACGCTTCAACAAGCAAGTCATCGAGTGTTTCGCCTTTTTGATAGCGGGCCTTAAATTCTTCTGTTTTTTCACGAAGCTGATCATCTGTCAGTCTTTCAGTTTCCGTTGCCAATCCATCAATTAGGTTAGCGAGCTTGTCCAAACGCTTTAACTCACGTTTATTCAAATCAAACACTTTATTTAAAATCCCCATGTGATTAAACGCTCCTTTGTATCAAAACTTCATTAATAAGAGACATTCTTCAAAATCATTCAATAATCCTTTTTCCATCTTACCATTTTCATCTATCGGGTGACAACAAACTAACGATTAAGGAATTTTTCTTAACACGTTGTTTACATTTTTGACAAAAATAGTGCAGCCGGAAAGGGATAGGTCCTTTTATTCGTTTTTTTTGTATAAAAGTATTTATTTTTGTATAAAAATAAAAGACTATTCATATTTCTACTATTTGCAAGTTGTTAACCATGCCTTTAATTTCAACGTTTTTGTGATAGATTTGTGAAAAAACACTTCATGATAAAATATTCACAAATTGTACATTGGAATATACTTTGGCTATGGTAGATACTACCTATAGAGAGGTTATAAATGAAAATAAAGAGAGAAAGAATTCAATATGGGAAGGTGAGTAAAGTGGCCTTTTGGGGGAGAAAAAATAAAGAAGCTGAACCCGAGACTAGAGAAAATAAAAAAGCTGGCCCAATTCGCAAACTCTGGCGAAAATTTAGAAATATAGATTGGAAGAATCCTGTTAACCGTTGGAAAATGCTATTTGCATCATTAGTATTTTGCGTTGTCGTTTTTGGCGGAGGATATGGAGTTCTATCCTTTACTAACTCGCCATCGTTCTGCTCGAGCTGTCATGAAATGCAACCAGAATATACGACCTTCACAGCTAGTTCGCACAATGAAATATCCTGTGTTCAGTGTCACATCAAACCAGGTACAATCAACATGCTGACACACAAGATGAAATCTCTTAAAGAGGTTTACTATCATGTTACTGGTGTACCAAAACAAATTGTTCAAACAACAGAAGAAGCTGTTTCCAACCAGAACTGTTTGCAATGTCACTCGAAAAACCGTTTAGTTACTGCTTCAGGTGACTTAAAGGTAAACCACAAAGGGCATATTGAAAAGAATATTCCTTGCGTAACTTGTCACTCCGGTGTTGTCCACGCCAAGATGGCTTCTCGTGGAATTAACGTTGAGCAAGACCGCGGTGATTGGACAAAAGAAAATGCTGAGAAGTTAATAGAAGAAAAATACCTGCGTCCGAACATGGGAACATGTATTGACTGCCATAACAAAGTAAATAAAGGTGAAAAACCCTGGGAAGATCCCGCTTACAGCGTACCGACAAATCCGGAAGA
>JAUZPT010000347.1 GCA_030705745.1 Bacillota bacterium
CAAAAAGCTTCGTTAAAACAAGTCCATATCCAAAAATAATTAAATAGAAAACGATTCGGGTGTAATTGGAAACGATTTGATCCGATCGATTTTCGAACTGTTTTGAAAAAAGAAACAATGGAGCAAGAAAACCGACGATTAAAAAAGATAATAAATAGTGCGCTAGTTGGTAGGACTGATTAAAGAAAGATGCATACATATTGGTCCCCCTAGGAAGCGGCATAAAGATAGTAATCGATGTTTTTTAAAACTTTTCGAACATAATAGGTACTGACACTGCTCATATAAATCGCACCCAATACAAGTCCGAATACTGCATCTTCGTAGTGAAACCATCTTGTCAAAAGAAACCCGGAAAAAATATTGATCAGCAGCGCCGGAAAAATAGCTTTTATGACCATCGAAGGCTGCGATAAAGCAAACAAAATGACGGCATTCATCAAACAAATGGATACAATCACATAGCCTACCACGCCCCACAACAGTACAAATCGCGTCACCTTGCTTGAGATGAGACCATGCTCGCCGATAAAATAAGGAATTTTATCAAAATTAAGTACAAATAAATAAATGAGAAACGCACTGGCGATGCCCGAGAGGATATTTACTGAAAACATCCGCTTGTACTTCCCAAAAAATTCGCGGTACATTTCCTTGCTTTCAATGGCCAGATAGTTTTTTTGGCTGTTCTCCAAATCCTTCATCAATTTATTGACAATCACTTCGCTTACACCCATCGGAATCATTAATACTAATAGAGCAAAGTCTAACCCAAGTTCATACGAACCCCGAAACCAAATGACATATGGCATATATTGATCATTGGTGGACCAGGAAATGACACGGTCGACAAACAAAAACGTAAAATAGAGGAAGCCGTAAAAAAAGTAAGGGCCGACAGAATAAAAGGTAATCGAGATTTTCGGCATTTGGAGATTAATCCCTTTTTCCGACTTTTTTATCTCTTTCTTAAAAAAATAAAAGACCAAAAACATGCTTGATATGCTAATAAGACAAAGTGCGATTATCTGCGCGAGAATAATATTCATACCGAGCACTTCAAAAAAAATAAAAACAATAAAAATGCCCAAAATAATCAATCCGGTGAAAACGAGTTCTTTTTTCAAAATATACATCACTGTAACAGACAGCCAAATCGCATTAAGGAAAAAGAAAAATAAGATAATCAAGCTGAACATCCGAAACGGAAAAAAATTAAACATCATATTCAGTACATATATTCCTACGCCTAGTGCAATGCATAGGAGATAACCAATCCGGATAAAGATAAAGGTATTTTTTTTTGCCAAATGGAAGTACCCCTGGATAATATAGAAGAAACCCCTTCGCGCAATCGCCTGGGTGACGCCTCCAACGGTGATAAAGCTTAAAATCGTGCCGATTGCAATCGCTGTCGCTTGTTCAACTGACAAATTTTCATACGACCATAAAGAATAGCGAAGAGTTAACATGGAAATGACAGAAACCGCCATCGGAAATGCGAAAATAAGGCCCCTTAGAAATGAACGGATCATTTCAATGGAGATTTGCTTCATACTCTGTTTTTCAACCGTATGAAACGTGACATAGGTGAGCTTGCTTTTTATCATTTCCCATATTTGAATGGAAAGATCGAACAAGTCATTTGCTCCAAATTCTCGAACCGCTTGATCATCATTCCAGCCAACCGATTCCAGAATGGCGACAATTTCATAAACATCTTCCGGATGCGAATGGCGTTCCAAAACTTCCTCGATCAGTTGATTCAAGCGCTCCTGCTTTCCAGTATTCGTCCGAAAATGCTCCAAGTTGTTCATTCGTGCGTTTCACTCAAATCTGGAATTTTCATATGGACAATTAAATCGGCCAGGACACCCGCCCGATTGGCCTTCTCGACAATTTCACCTGTTATTTCTGTCTGTTTCGCCACAATAAGGGCTCCTTGGTCGTCGAATAAATCGCTGCCCGCTACTTTCCCAACAATATATCGTTTTTTTATGCTTTCGAGTTCCTGATTGATCGCTGGACTTTCTACGGAAGCGCCAACCTCTGGCTCTTTTACTTCCTGTGCGATAGGCTTCAGATTCACTTGATGGTCCCCAAAAAGTTGCTGTTGCGGTCCTGCTGCATCAGCTGCCATCCCTTCAATCATTGTCCCATTTCCTGCTTGAGGCATTGGCAATGGGGAGGATACGAGCGAATCGATTCCGTCCCAATAATTCGAGCCAATCACTTCATGGTGGGCGAAATACGTTTCCTCGGTGGAGGAAGCTTCATTTAGCCCCTCCAATGGGAGTGTGAATGGGAGAACATTCGCGAGTGAGTAGTCAACCTGATCAAGATGATGAAAATTTTCAATCGTTTTTGAAAACTGATCGATAAGTGAATCCATAAATTTCTTGCCGTTTTCAATCGTTTGAGCAAGCTGATCGATTTCTTTTTCATATTCTGCTTTTTGCAGCCTGAATTTTTTTTCGATTTTTTGAATTTCCTCTTCCGCTTGTATTTGCAGCCAGGAAATAGTCAGAGGCATGGTCATATTGGCGTGATAGCTCGATTCAGACCGCGGTGCCTGTACCCTACTAGCCGCATCAAGTTCAGCAGTTTCTATTTCCAGCGCCTTTGTTTCTTCTAAAATGGCATCCAAATCTTGTTGCCTGTCCAATAATAGCTGTTCATGCACACGTTTCCGCTCTGCGAGTGAATTTTCCACGGGACCGACTTTCAATCCGAATATGACTTTCTTTTTTTCATTCAAATTACACACCTCTACTCCTGGAAAAAGTGGCATGAAGCTGTTGGAGGCCTTCTTTCAGCTGTAACAGCACAAAATCGCGCTCCTCTTTTTTAGCAGCAATAATTTCCTTTAACTGTTTTGTTTCTTCATCAATTCCATGGTGAATCTCTACCAATTTGCCGGTTACTTCCATATGTTTTTGAAAAAGCATCCTGCTTATTTTTTCATCCGTAGGCTTTAATTGGGCTTCAGGCTCAGGTTGAATGGATCGTTTCAATTCTGCTTCTTCTAACAAAGATTTTCTTCTCATCTCGTGTTTTTCAATTTCCCTGTCCAGCCGTTGCTTATTTTCAAGAAAATCACGTTCCATTTCTTCAAACCGTTTCTTCACATATTCCGGATGATATCCATATAACGTGCGTTTTTCCCAAATTTCCTGATTGTAAGGTGCATTCATTTTTTTCACATCCAAATTTGATTTTTAAGCAATAATGGAAGCATCCGCAATCGTTTGCATTTCAAGGAATGTATTTACTTTTTCCATTTCATTCATCGCTGCCTCATAATTCCCGAGCTTATTGTAAATTTTCGCTATTTCAGACAAATACACTGGCACTCCAGGTGAATGGGGATCCTCCGCAACGGCCCTGCGAAATTGCGAATTTGCCTGCTCCAAAAACCCTAGATCCATTAAGGCATATCCTTTTTCAGCGAGAAGCTTTTGCTGCGCACCCGTCTTTTGAATGTCTCTTAGCGCTCCTAATGCTTCCGTCGTTTTCTCTGTCACCCGATTGAAATCTTCTGCAAGCGGTTTGGAATTCCCAAATAGACTCGATTTCAAGGAAAGTTTTAGATAACTTTTTAAGTGATGATCAAGCACCTGATCAAGTGTGAAATAGCTCAAAGCGCGAATGCGCGCTTCTTCACCCAGCTCATAGCGCAGCGCGTCATTTGTCAAAAGCTTCAGAAGGCCCGTGGCCAATTCAGACGGATTTCGCGGCTCGACCAAAATGCCCGTGTCTCCCAACGCTTCCCTGATCCCACCAACATCAG
>JAUZPT010000348.1 GCA_030705745.1 Bacillota bacterium
ATCGAAGCAGCAACAACGGTTTATCCGAAAAACCTTGAAGAATCGTTGGCGATTTTTGGCGAAACAGGCTCTGCCAAGATAAGCGGCCAAAACGCAAACTATATCGAAACTTGGGATTTTGAAGACGTGTCAGCTGAAGAAGCAGAGCAAGTGAAAAGTGAAATCAAGGCAGACCCGTTCGGGAAGCCTGGACACCAATGCATCATCGAGGATATGGTGTTGGCAATTAATGAAAATCGCGAACCAATAGTAACAGGCGCTGATGGTATGGCACCCGTTAAATTAATATTAGCAATCCTTGAATCAGCAGAAACAGGAAAAAAAGTTTTACTTAAATAAAGGAGATTTTGAAATGAACTCATATGAAACTTTACTCAAAAAAATTGAAAATAAAGAAGCGGTAATCGGAGTTGTTGGTCTGGGTTACGTAGGACTTCCTCTTGCGGTTGAAAAAGCGAAAGCTGGCTACAAGGTTATCGGATTTGATGTACAGGAATCACGTGTAGAACAAGTCAATATGGGCGTTAACTATATCGGTGACGTAGTGGACCAGGATCTGGCTGACATGATCAAGGAAGGTCGCCTAGTGGCTACAACAGATTATGCGATGATCAAGGAAGTTGATGCAGTTGCGATTTGTGTTCCGACACCACTTGACGTGTACCAACAGCCGGATACTTCTTATGTTGAAAGCTCTGCAAGCCAAATTGCAAAATATTCGCATGAGGGCATGCTTGTTGTATTGGAATCGACAACATACCCTGGTACAACAGAAGAAATCGTTAAACCAGCTCTTGAGAAACAAGGCTTGGTAACTGGAGAAACAGTTTTCATTGCGTACTCGCCAGAACGCGTTGACCCAGGTAACAAAGAATTCAAAACGAAAAATACTCCGAAAGTAGTCGGCGGTATTACGAAAGCTTGTACGACTGTCGCTTCTGCTCTTTACCGCACTGTTTTGGAAGGTGATGTGCACGAGGTTTCTAGCCCTGCTATCGCTGAAATGGAGAAAATTTTCGAAAACACGTTCCGCCACATCAACATCGCATTGGCAAACGAAATGGCAATTCTTTGCGAAAAAATGGGCATCGACGTTTGGGAAGTTATCGATGCAGCAAAAACAAAGCCATACGGCTTTATGGCATTCTATCCAGGCCCTGGTCTTGGTGGACACTGTATTCCAATCGATCCATTCTACTTAACATGGAAAGCACGTGAGTACAATTACCATACAAGATTGATCGAGCTTGCAGGTGAAATCAACAATACAATGCCTGATTATGTCATCAATCGTGCGATGCAAATCCTGAACGAAGACGGCAAAGCGCTTCGCGGTGCAAAAGTAACTGTATTGGGTGTAGCTTACAAAAAGGATATCGACGATGTTCGCGAATCTCCGGTTTTGAAAATTATCGAGCAGCTTGAACAGCATGGCGCTGATTATACAGTGGTCGACCCATATGTAACTTCATTCAAGTGCACAGGAAAAAGAATTGAAACTGTTGCGTTCTCTACAGAGCTTCTTCAGCAATCTGACTTGGTGTTAGTGACAACAGATCACTCTGATTTTGACTACGAATTGATCGCAAAAGAAAGCAAGGTCATTTTTGACACACGTAACGCCATGAAAAACATCGCTAAACCAAATAAATATATAAAACTATAATCATAATTAAGGGAGAATTTCTTATGAACCATATTGATCCTTCCGTAACAGTGGATTCAAGTGTGAAAATCGGATATTTTTCAGTTATTGAAAAAGATGTAAAACTCGGTGCCAATGTAATCATTGGCAACCGGGTTACGATTCATGAAGGAACCGTCATTGGCGACAATACGACGATTGCGGATGGAGCAGTTTTGGGTAAATCACCAAAGCCTGCGAAAACAAGCACTGTCAAGTTGTCCGATTCGATTCCGGCTCTTGAAATTGGGGAAGAAGTGACGATCGGCGCTAACTGTGTAGTTTACAGAGGGGCTAAGATTGGATCAAGTACGCTAATCGCTGATTTAGCCAGCGTGAGGGAAAATGTTGAAATCGGAAATTATGTCATTGTAGGCCGCGGTGTGACGGTTGAGAATTTTGTCAAAATTGGCGATCGGACAAAAATCCAGTCCAATTCGTATATTACTGCGTACACAACTCTGGAAGACCATGTGTTCATAGCTCCATGTGTTACAACGACAAATGACAATTTCATGGGAAGAACGGAAGAGCGATTTGATAAAATTAAAGGTGCAACGGTGAAAAAGGGTGCTCGTGTTGGGGGAGCATCGATTATTTTACCGGGCATCGTGATCGAAGAAGAAACATTTATTGCTGCAGGTGCTCTTGTTACGAAAAATACAGAGCCGAAGACGCTTGTAAAAGGTGTTCCTGCCAAGTTCGTCCGCATGGTCGACGAACGGGAGCTGTTATAGAATGTTAGCACAGTTAAAGCGTTTAGGAGCGGATTCGCTCCTTTACGCTTTTATGAATGTAGGAACTAAACTAATCGCTTTTATCATGCTTCCAATTTACACTCATTTTATGTCACGTGGTAAACTTGGTGTTCTTACGATTATTGATAACTGGACATCCATGCTTACTTTCCTGATTATTTTCGGAACAGATTCAGCATTGTCCTTTTACTATTTTGACACCAAGGATGAGGAAAAAAAACTCGGTTATGTGCAGAATGTGATGTATTTCAGGCTATTTGTCGTCGCCATACTCGCATTGGTCGTTTTCATCGGAGGCCCTTGGATTACAAAGGCATTTCTTGGTGATCCCCGAAATGTGACGTTACTGTACATTAGCATTGCTACATTGTTCGTTGATACTGTAACCGTCGTCGTTTTAAATGTCATGCGCTTTGATTTTAAAACGAAAAAGGTTGTTATATACACAGTAGGAAAGATGCTATTAATGGCAATATTCTCCTACTTCTTCTTGAAATACTATATTAAAACAGCTGAGGGCATTTTGCTCGGCAGGTTAGTTGGCTTTACGATCATTTTTGTGCTTCTTTTCATGAGCAGCGCAAAGTATTTGAAGCCTAAGATTAACATGGACATGCTAAAGGAAATTCTTAAATATGCGACACCACTTGTACCAGCATCACTTGCTTTTTGGGTGATCGCAAATGCGAGTACATTCCTTTTGAATGCTTTTTATTCTAAAGAAGTAGTTGGTGTTTATGGGGCAGCCACAAGGTTGGCCATGATCATTACGCTATTGACTAGTGGCGTACAAATGGCTTGGCGCCCGTATTCCATGACGCTTAAGGATAAAAAAGACAGTCCGCATTTATTTTCCAAAATTTATTTAGCGCTATTATTAGTAGGTATCTTTGGTATAATGGCCATTGCAACCATCATGCCTTACCTCATTCGTATACTTGGCAAGGATTATTATATTGCCTTCCAATATGTAGCACTCATTTCTGCAGCGACATTCCTTAATTTCTACTATATGATCATTTCCGTCGGGTTGTTTTTTACCAAAAAAACCGGAGTTATCTCTGTAACATTCGGAATCGTGGCAGTGGTGAATACTTTATTGAATTTAGTTCTCATTCCTCCTTTTGGCATTTGGGGAACCGTTGCTTCGTATTTGATTTCCTATATGATAGCGGTCATCTTTATTTTTAGAAAGAGTCAGCAAGTATATTACGTACCGGTGTCATTTGGAAAAATGGCTTTTTTATTTGTAAGTATGATTCTTGCCGTTAGTGGGATGACTTTCGTCCAAGTTCATGGAATGAACTGGCTTTATATCGTTGGAGCCTGGCTCTTTGTTTTTG
>JAUZPT010000349.1 GCA_030705745.1 Bacillota bacterium
ACCCTGGATGGCTCTGTATATGCTCAGCTGCTCAATGCTAGTTGCCGTACCGCAGAGAATAGAACCAAACATGAAAAGCACAATACCAAACATAAAAAAGCGTTTCCGTCCAAACATATCGGATAATTTTCCGAAAATCGGCATGCCGGCCATCTCTGCGACCATATAAGCGGAAGTAACCCAGATGAATTTGTCCAGGCCGCCAAGGTCACCAACGATGGTTCCCATAGCCGTGGCGACAATCGTATTATCCATCGATGCCATTAGTATCGCAAGCAATAAACCCGCTACGATAAATCCTTGTTTGCTTTTTGGTGATGTCATTATAATCTCCTTTATCCGTATTTTTTCTTGTTGGAACAAGTGAGTTTTCACTATTACCATATGCTTTAAGTTAATCTGATTTCGGTGAAAGAATCAACTAGGTGATGTGCTTAATATTTTTATTTTTTTGTAAACTTAATGATTCACACAAACTTTCAGGAAAAAAATATTCAGTTTAATAAAAAAATGTGGAAATAAATATTCTGCCCATGTTAAATCTCCAGATTAAAATAGCCCGCTTTAAGAGAAAATAAATGAAAATGGTTGGAGGGATTTTATTGCGGGAACAAAACAGTAATAATCAGGATTCATTTACAGTAGCAGGAACAAACATATCAGAAGTCAAAAGAAAAAATGAACAATCTGGCATGTCCTATAATGAAGTTAAAAACTGGATGGCTAAAACAAATAGAGGGCATAACACAGCAAAATATAGTAACACCAACGCTGAGAAGCATTAACGCATCGGGGGTCAGGCACACATTGAGCTAATGCGGAGAAACGTTAACTCGAGGAGGTTAGTCCTTAATTTTTATAATTTTCAAAAAAAGGAAGGATTTTTTCTTGTGGCAGGAGAATTATTTATGCATGATTTGTTCTTTATAAAGAATTTTCGGAGGAGATTGGAAATGAAAAAGCATTATTGTAATTCATGCATGGATTTTAGTGGGGAGCAGAAGTGTGATCGTTGCGGCAGTGTTGATATTAGAGAAATTGAAATAAATGTTCAAAATTAAGTCACCATTGTTTGCGGTTGTCTTTAAATAGGAAAAGAACTGTTTCTGATCTTTACGCCGATTATTTTTAAATAATCGGTTTTTTAAGCTAATTAGAATTTATATCCCAAAATTCTGAACGCATAAGGGCAACTACGCCTCTGTCTTCGCCCTTAGAGGCTCGCCAATCGGCGAGTTTTCTTTATTTTGAGATAGCAAGTTCACCAATAAATATAATTATTATCATGATAAGATGGTAATTTAGCCATATATGCAATGATCTCTATGATAAAATTAAATTTATAAATAATAGAATGAATTAGGAGAAATAGAGTAATGGAAAATTTACAACCCGAGAAAGAGCAGCTTCCTACAAAATTACCGATATTTAAGTGGAGACATTTTTTTCTTTTGTTGTTACTTTACGTTGGAATGATGTTTGCTGTTATCATCCCTCTAGTTGTCTATGATTTAATTAAGGGATCTCACTATTCGGATCTCATTATTAACGGCCCATTTCAGGCACTTATTTTGGACGCAGGAATCGTCTTTCTGATCATCCTGATTATGAAGCCAGTTCGACGGAACGTCTTCAATAAACAAACATGGAATGTTTCTGTTTTCAAAGAGCGTAAAACATATGCTGTAATCGTTAGTGCCCTTCTAATCAATTATGTATTTGAATTCATTATTCATGGAATTTTTCATATGGAATCTGTTAATAAACAGTTAAAATATTTAAATTTAGTCCCTCATGGAAATTATGGCTGGATCACTTTCATTTTCATTTTTTTAGGAATTGTCATTATAACTCCCATAAAAGAAGAAATTCTTTTTCGTCTTATACCGAACCTGTTATTGAGAAGATATCACGTCTTGCTCGTTATTATTGTGAGTACGGTCCTTTTTGCGGCTGGGCACACAGGTGTGTACTTTTCTGCTGGATTTATGGGCCTATTATTCATGCTAAGTTATCTTTATACAAAATCGCTGACCGTTTCGTTTGTCATCCATTCACTGTGGAATTTTTATAGTTTTTGTACTTTGTTTTTCTTTTAGAATTCAAAAATGGTAAATACAACTTGAGAGCCAAAGATATTCATAAGCTAACACAACAAAACGCCCGGTCATAGCCGGGCGTTTCTTCACTCTAGCCCAAAGTGATTGTAGTGTAGGTGGTTTGAAGAAAATGTAAATGTAAAATATTTAAAGTGGAAAAATTGTTTTTGTCTTACCACACTGGGACTATGTTTAAAAACAAAAAAGGATAAAATAGAACAGGAAGTTCGTGCTGTATGTTGGGAGGACGAACGAATATAGGAAAAAATAATAGCGGTCTTGGTTAGAGGGGGAGCAGCATTGTGAAGTTTTTTACAAAGTTTTCGTTAAGAAATGTAGGATTGATTTTTATCGCGATCGCCCTGATTTTTGGCGGTGGTTTATACGCGCTTTCAAACATGAAGCTGGAGCAATATCCGAATGTGGATGTCCCTTATTTATCGTTGAATGTTGTGTATCCTGGCGCGACACCTTCTCAGGTTTCTGAAGATGTTGGAAAACCGTTGGAGGATGAACTATCGAAATTAAGCGGATTGAACAATCTGTATGTCATTTCTTCGGCTAATAATGCGAATGTCATTATGGAGTTTTCGATGACGGCAAAAATGGACAAGGCAGAAGCGGATGTAAATGAAGCGATTGCAAAGGTGAAGTTTCCTGAAACCGCACAAGCTTCTGCTGTCCAAAAGCAAGGACCGACATCCCAGCCGATCTATTTATTTGCTGTAGATGGGCATGGAGATAAATTGGACAATGTTCAAAGCTTCATTGAAGATAAAATCAAGCCGAAACTGGCGAATGTTCCCGATATCGCGGACGTGGACATAAACGGCATAACCGATAAAATCGTCAATATTAAAATCGATCCAGAAAAATTAAAAACGCATAATTTAACGATGGATAAAGTGAAACAAGCGATTCAGGCAAGCAACATGACCGCACCGACTGGAGAAGTAACAATTGACGACAAAGTCATGGCCGTTCAAGTTGGAAAACAGCTCGCTTCATTGGATGAAATCAAAAATATTTCAATTATGAATGTGGAGCAAAATACAAAAGGAATGGAAGATGCTTTTTCATCCATTGGCGATGGCTTTAAACAAATGGGCGGTTCGATTGGCAGTCTAGGCAAGTCTGTCGGAATGACCGCAAAGCAATCGCAGCTTCTGCAACAAGAAATTCTTTTAACCTCTGGCATCAACCAGCTTGCTGGACAATTGCAGGCCGATCAAATGAAAATGCAGGCTTTGATGAGCAATCCTGCTGCTGCACAGGAAGCGCAAGCGCTGAAAATGAAAATGCAGGCCGAGCAGAAGAAATTCGTCGAGCTTCAGGGCATGCTGAAGCAGCTGCAAGCAGGCATAAATAAAATCGGCAAAATGAACGAGGATAACCTTGCTTCGCTTGGTAAAGGAAGCAGTGGAACAAAAGTAAAATCTTCATCATCAAAAAACACACAGCCTGGTGCGACAATTACTGCTGTTAAATTAAGCGATATTGCAACCGTCGCTTATGAAGCAGCAGGAAATCAAGCCAATATTACGAGATTAAACGGACATCCTGCGCTCGTTGTAGCGATTCATCCGAATATCGGATCTAATATTGTGGAGATTGTCAAAAATGTAAAAGCTCAGCTTAATGACGTGGCCCTTCCAAAAGGATATGAGATTTCAACTCTACG
>JAUZPT010000035.1 GCA_030705745.1 Bacillota bacterium
CATCTTCATGCTCTCCGTTCCGTTATCTCTCGAAATTGGACGATTGTAGAATTGGATAGAAACACCATGAATCATGATAGGAATGTCATTAAAATTGAGCTAACGAATAAACCAATAGTTTAATAACTTAATACCTTGTAGCAAGGAATGAGTATAAAAAACAGGGTTGATTCACATCTACCCTGTTTTTTTCATCTCGAATGGTACAGTTCACCTTTTATACTGCGCGTTTAATGTTTTTAAATTGCCCTTTTGATAATACGGTTCTGTCAAGCCTATGTCCCAGCAAAGCCGCGCCTACAGCCAAAGCAATGTCTTTTGGAAGAGGGATTATCATCCAGCTCCATGCCATTTTGTAAGTAAAGCCATGGGGAGCGGCTGCCCAAAATTTAAATGCATAGTACATCCAGTTTGTTCCGACTACATAGTTGATTGTAAGGCCAATTAGAGAAGCAATAATAAATCCAGATAAACTTTTAAAATGTTCAACAATCATTCCTGTGAAGTAAGCGACTAAAATAAATGAAAGAATGAATCCAAAGGTAGGTGTAAGTACGTTTGAGAACCCACCACTAAATGTTGCAAACACTGGTGCTCCTACTAGTCCTACTAAGGCATAAACGATCATTGATATACTTCCTAAGCGACTACCAAGTACTAGACCTGCAAGTATTGCGAAAAAGGTTTGAAGTGTTATTGGTACCCCGCCCACCACCATAAATGGAGCAATGGAAGTAATATTTGCGCCAATAGCCATCATGGCAACAAACATAGCTGCCAGCGTTAAATCAATCGTTCTCATATTTTTCATTCTATTTTCCCCCAAATCATGTATGTACAAATATACAATAATAGTAAAGACGTATATATGTCAACCGAAATATTGTTTTGGTTGACAAAAACTTTTTCATTTAAAACTTTGTATTATTACTTGCATTTAAGTCGGAATAAGAAAGCGATTTCTTCAGAAAATAAAAGATATAATTGTTTGAATAAGAACTTTTGGCAATGAGACAAATTTAATTAGAGAATTTGGAAGGTGGCACCACAAAAATGATTAAACTTTTTACAGATATCGACCTGGACGGGCTTGGGTGCGGTGTGCTCGCAAAAATTGCATTTGGAAATAAGGCGGATGTGTCTTACTGTTCTTACCGGAATTTAAATAAGCGGGTGGAGGAATTTATCGGTAAGCATGACCATAAAAATGCTGAAATTTATATAACTGATCTTGCTGTGAATAAAGAAGTTGAAGAAAAAATCGATAAACGGTTCAAAAAAGGAAAATTCGTTCGTATGATTGATCATCATGTAACGGCACTCCATTTTAATGATTATGATTGGGGATTTGTTAAAACTGAGTATGAATCAGGCAAGAAAACGTGTGCCACTTCTTTATTTTATGATTATCTTATTGAACATAAAAAAATAAAAGAGACAAAGTCACTTGAGGAATTTATCGATTTAATTCGTCAATATGATACTTGGGAATGGGAAGAAAATCAAAACCAGGAAGCAAAGCGTCTTAATGACTTATTTTATATTATTGGCCGAGATAATTTTGAAGAGGAAATGATTAAGCGGCTGTTATCGATTACTAATTCTTTTTCGCTCACAGACACGGAAAACAAGCTGCTGGATATTGAGGACAGCAAAATTGAAAGGTACATACAGTCGAAAAGCCGACAAATGGTACAAATTATCATCGATGAGCTTTGTGTAGGAATCGTTCATGCCGAAAACTATTTATCTGAACTTGGGAATGCATTAAACAAGCAGAATCCACATTTGGATATGATTGCGATGCTTAATGTGGGTGGGAAAAAAATGGGCTTTCGGACAATGCATGATGATGTAAATGTAGCTGAATTCGCGAAAAAATTTGGCGGTGGAGGACATCCAAAAGCATCAGGATGCGAATTAACTACCGAGGCTTTTGAAAAATTTGTTATTAATGTCTTTCCTTATGAACCGGTAATACCTGATCCAGAACGGAACGAATTGAATATTAAAGGTGCAGTCTATGGAACGACCTACCAAAATAGGAAGAAAGAAATTTCGAATATAATTCCTCTAAATGACGGGACATTTAATATCATTCACATGGGGGAAAAATTAAAGGAGATTTTCAGTAATTTTACAGAAGCCGAACGTTTTGTAAAAAGAAACTATGCCTCCTGGCTTTGCCATGATGATGACTGCTTAGAAAAGCTCTCCGCTGACCACCAAATATCAAAAGAAGAGGCATTGGCAAATTATTCCTTTATGATGGATCATTTGAAGGGAATGAAAAAATGAGACCGTTTCAAAAGAAAAGGGTCAGATCCCTCAGCCACAAAATAAGCTAAACAAGGGTGTCAGACCTTCAATGAGTCATCCATATTAATTGCCCAATAGCATGCTAATGATATTTTTCTTTTTTTGCTTTCTATTTACCATCATTTGATCCGATATAAGGGGTTGGTCAAAAGGGGTCATTTTTCCCTCTTTTTGACCTGCCTCTAATTTCTCTATACGGACATTAAGTTCAGTCACCGTTTTCTGAAGTTCTTCAATTTCTTGTCTATGTTGCAAAAGTTGATAGGATGCAACAGAATCAGCTTTTTCATTTACGCTTCGTTCCAAATCGTTTACCTTAAATAGAAGACTCTCAAAGATTTGTTCACTTTCTACGTTTTTACTAGTTCCTTTGCGAACTTTTTGTTCCTTTGCTACAGCAATTTCTTGTAGGAGAGTTCCGTTTTGAACTTGTTCCTGAATTGTTTTTAATATGTTGATATCTCCCTCATTAAATGAATAATGTCCACGATCGTTTCGTTCCATTGGAAGGTCTAATTGTTTGACCCATCGCTGCACAGTGCTTGATGAAACACCTAATAATTTTGCAACCTCAACAGTATTCATCTCGATCCCACCTCGAATAAATTTTTCTATCTCCGTTGAACTAGAGTTCGTTTACCAATTTCGTTTCCAAAATTCCCACCATTTCTGTTCCTGTTCCTTAACCGCTGCAGCGTCTCTGAAACTTATAACCATTTCTTGGAAATCATTTTCCCTTTGTCTGATATCCTCCCTGAATTGATCACGAATAGAATGAATTGTTTCGACATAGTATTGACGGTCAGTATTTATGTTTTCGAGCAATTCTTTTGAAAGGTTTTCTACACTATTTTCAAGATTATTTACTCGAACAGATGAATAATTTGCACCCTTTTCTATATTGTTTGCAAGGGCCTTAACTGTTTTATGTGTATGTTCCGAAATGTTCGCAATGCTATTTGATAAAGCGTCAATCGTTTCGAAGGTGTGTTCCGAAGCGCTCGCAATGCTATTCGATAACGTTGCAATTGTTTCATACGTGTGTTCCGACGCTTTTACAATATTCATTGAGAGGGCTTCAACAGTTTCAGAAGTATGCTGTGAAGTTCTCGCAATCTTACTTTCAAGGTTTTTAATCTTTTTCGAAGTATGTTCTGTTGATTTCGCGATTGTATGTGATAGGGTTCCGATCGTTTCGGAAGTGCTTTTTGAGGTACTTGCTATTTGTCCTGAAAGCACATTGATTTCGTCTTTTGTTTTTTCCGAAGATTTATAAATAGAATCTGACAAGCTTTTCACTGTATGAAGACTGCTTTTTGAAATTTCTTTTTTCACTTCATCCAGCACTTCTCTCCGTATACCATTCCTAATTTCTTCCTTAATTTCTGTGATAAGTGTATATTTAAAATCATCGATCACATTTGTAATATTCTCATTAAAAGGAGTGTTTTCTGAAATAGTTGTTAAAGCTGTTTCGCTTATATCGAATTGATTTTCAGAAACACTTTGATTTAGGTGTATTTGAAGGAGCTCCCGAATAATTTCCTTGCTTAGATTTTTATCGCGCATGTGTTTCACTTTAACTAATAGAGCAATTTCTTTCTCTGTGTAAAACCGTGCTCCTTGTTTTGTCCTTGGAATAAACAGAAGTCCTTGCAAATCTTTTTCCCATTGCCGGATTGTTCCGCTCGGTATTTGAATTTGTTTCGAAACCTCTTTTATCGTGTAAGATTGCAAAAATTGCTGGTTCTTCAAGTTAACCCAACCCTTTCTGTATAAAATCATGAATGGTTCGGAAAGAAAAATGGCCTGTACTTTTATAAATTCAGCAGAAGGTGCACCGTTTTCCTGCTACATGACAAAAGCTTTCAAAACAAGACTAGAATGCCTAAATAACAACAAAATAGCCTTGAATCCGATTTTTTTATCGATAAGAATGAATTAATTTAGATGAATAGGGAAGTTAGAACAATCACTTATGTAACTTGTCATGTTCGTGTTAATTAAAGTATGAATGGTTTAGTAGGAGGGGAAGCGAGTGATTCTTGCTGATCTTGTTAAGAAATTGAGTGGGCGCACTCCCGTTATTTTAGGAAGTGAACAATTTACTAAGTTTTCTATTTTACTTCCATTAATTGACAAAGAAGATGGTATTCATGTTCTATTTGAAGTTAGGGCTCATGGTTTAAGAAGGCAGCCGGGAGAAATTTGTTTTCCTGGCGGTAAAATCGATCCTGATGATAGGGATGAAAAATATACTGCTTTAAGGGAAACAATTGAAGAATTGCGTATTTCTGAAAATCAAATCAACAATGTTATTCCACTAGATTTTATGGTATCGCCTTTTGGTACAATCATTTATCCATTTGTAGGAACGATCTCGAATCCTGAATCGATTAACCCAAATCCTTCTGAGGTTCAGGAGGTTTTCACTGTACCGTTGAAATACTTTCAAGAATCACAACCTGAATGCCATAAAATTAATTATCAAATTCAACCTGAATCCAATTTTCCTTTTCATTTAATAGCCGGTGGGGAAAATTATAATTGGCAAATGAGGAAACTGGATGAATATTTTTACCACTATAGAGGAAAAGTCATTTGGGGACTGACTGCGCGTCTTGTCCGTCATTTTATAGAATTATTGGCTGATTGAGTTATTTTGGAAACGTGAGGTTGAGTGGAAGCTTTCATTAATCATGAAAAGGTTCCTATCTTTTTGATCGATTAAAAATTCTTAAAACCCACCCGTTGCGGTGGGCATTTTTATTTACATTTAAATAGATCTTTTCCTTTTTTTGTAGATTTTCGTTTGTCGATTCGTGGAGAGGGGAATAAACCTAGGAACAACATTGTATAGGTAAATAAAATGAAGGAGGGAAAAGAATTGGCCGTTAAAAAACCGCAAGAAATTGCACAAATTGCTGTGGAGACGGGTACCATTAAAGCTGGTTTACCGCTACAAAATATGTTGATTTTAGGATTTTTGGGTGGTGCGTTCATTGCTCTTGGTTATCTTCTCGATATTCGGGTTACTGCTAATTTACCAAAAGAATGGGGAACTTTTTCCGCCTTTTTAGGAGCATCTGTTTTCCCAATTGGACTCGTACTGATCGTTATTGCTGGTGGAGAGCTGCTCACAGGGAATATGATGGCGGTTTCAATGGCGTGTCTGTCTAAGAAAATTTCTCCAAGTAAACTATTAAATAATTGGTTCTGGATTACGGTAAGCAATTTTATGGGTGCACTATTTATCGCCTTTGTTTTCGGACATGTAGTCGGTCTAACAGAACAGGGCCCTTTTTTACAAAAAACTATTAGCATGGCGCAAGCGAAGCTTGATGAAGGTTTCTGGCCGAGCTTTTTTTCAGGTATTGGATGTAATTGGCTCGTTGGATTGGCTGTATGGCTTGCTTACGGTGCTGACGAAATGGGTGGAAAGATACTCGCCATCTGGTTTCCGATTATGGCATTTGTTGGAATTGGATTCCAGCATATCGTTGCGAATATGTTCATTATCCCCGCAGCAATATTTGCTGGGCATTTTAGTTGGCTCCAATACATTGAAAACTTTATTCCTGTATTTTTAGGAAATGCCGTTGGGGGAAGCGTTTTTGTATCAATGATCTATTGGCTATCATATAAATCTTATTTAGAAAAAAATGTTGAAGGAGAATATCAAAGACCAAGGATGAATAAAGCCCGATAGAGCGGTTCAATGCACAAAAACAACCGGAGAGCAATTCTTTCCGGTTGTTTTTGTCTTGTAGTGAATAATAGGTTTTGTTTCTCCAACATATTGCTCTTTTAGCGAAAATAATAGTAATTTTTTCTGATGTACTGTTAAGGAAGCATAAAAACTTCATGAAAAGGAGGTTTGTCCAAACGTTTTTTTTGCAAACGCCCTTCAGATAGAAGCTGATTGAGACCCTCTTGAATTTGTGATGAACTTACACCGAATAAATCCGCCATCTTCACCGAAGAAATTGCCATTTGTTTCGGTTTTTTTGTCGAAGAAATAATCATCGACCGGATATGTGTAAATAGTTCTTCTTTTTCCAAAAAAACACCTCTTTCGATTCCCTTAAATTCCTTTCTTCATTAACTTTTAATAATTTTCCCTGAGAAGGAAATATTATTACCTAAACATTATAGGAGGGAAAAAGATGGCATTTCACTCTCCGCAGGATGTAGCGAAGTTGGCGGTAGAAGCTGGTACTCGAAAAGCAACACTTCCGTTAAGAAGTATGGTAGTACTCGGTTTTTTAGCGGGTGCATTTATTTCAATCGGGTACTTGCTCGATCTTCGCGTTACTGCAAATTTGCCGAAAGAATGGGGGACGTTCGGTTCCTTGTTAGGTGCATCCGTGTTTCCGTTAGGACTTGTCTTAATCATCATAGGTGGTGGTGAGCTCTTGACAGGTAATATGATGGCTGTGCCGATGGCTTTATTTTCGGGAAAAATATCTGCAGGTAGGCTAATGAAAAATTGGTTTTGGATAACAGTTAGCAATTTTGTTGGTGCAGTATTTGTTGCCTATGTATTCGGTCATTTAGCAGGCTTGACGGAAAAAGGTCCTTTTTTAATTAAAACCATCTCTATGGCACAGGCTAAATTGGATGAAGGCTTTAAAGAGTGTTTCTTTTCAGCTATAGGCTGTAACTGGCTTGTAGGTCTCGCGGTATGGCTATCGTATAGCTCAGAAGAAATTGGAGGAAAAATTCTTGCTATTTGGTTTCCAATCATGGGCTTTGTGGCGATTGGTTTTCAGCACGTAGTAGCCAATATGTTCATCATTCCGGCGGCCATTTTTGCTGGCCATTTTACATGGATGGATTATGTGAGCAATTTTATTCCAGTTTTTTTAGGCAATGCGGTCGGAGGAAGTATTTTCGTTGCAGCAGCCTATTGGTTTGCCTATAAGGAAATTGTGGAACAACCTGTTGTTGAAAATTCGCAAAAAAGGAGGAAGGGAAATGAATGAAGAAAATATATCCTTCCAGTTTAATGGTAAGGAATATTTAGCAAAATCAGGCCAAACGATTCTCGATGCTGCCAGGGAACAAGATGTGTTTATTCCAGGGATTTGTTATCATCCAAACCTTGGCACCATCCAAACCTGTGATACATGTTACGTAAACGTAAACGGTGAAATGGTTCGATCATGTGCAACAAAAGTCGAAAATGGGATGACAGTAGATACGATTTCTGATCCGGTTAAAGATGCACAAAACGAAGCGATATCGAGGATATTAAAAAATCACGAATTATATTGCACGGTTTGCGATAACAACAATGGCAACTGCACGATTCATAATACAGTGGAGCTGATGCAGGTAGAGCATCAAAAGTATCCTTTCCAAGCCAAACCCTACCCCCCTGATAACTCGCATCCTTTATATAGATATGAACCCGACCAGTGCATTTTATGTGGACGCTGTGTGGAGGCTTGTCAGGACTTACAAGTGAATGAAACTTTAACAATTGATTGGAGCAGAGAAGCACCTCGCGTCATATGGGATAATGATGTGCCGATCGATCAATCGTCTTGTGTCTCATGCGGTCATTGTGTCAGCGTTTGTCCATGTAATGCGTTAATGGAAAAATCGAT
Source organism: Bacillota bacterium (assembly GCA_030705745.1). Lineage (GTDB taxonomy): Bacteria > Bacillota > Bacilli > Bacillales > Cytobacillaceae > Neobacillus_A. The sequence continues at coordinate 7,932 of JAUZPT010000035.1, forward strand.
GCTAGGTAATGCAGGCTTTTTGACAGGAATACCACCTAAGGTCTTGGGGCCAATGATTGATTTAACAAAGGAAGTGGAACCTGGCTACATGGAAATTTTTGCGATTTCAGAGATGGAGGCATCGATGAGAAAAGCGAGAATAAAACGAACTAAGACAGTCTGTACATATTGTGGTGTGGGTTGCAGTTTTGAAGTATGGACAAAGGATCGTGAAATCCTGAAGATTCAAACACATACCGAAGCGCCGGTGAACGGAATTTCAACTTGTGTAAAAGGAAAATGGGGCTGGGATTTTGTTAATAGTGAAGATCGTTTAACAAAACCATTAATCCGGCAAGGTGATGAGTTTGTAGAAGCGAGCTGGGAAGAAGCACTTCAACTAATTGCGAGCAAGCTGACAACCATTAAAGAAGAACACGGTGCACATTCAATCGGTTATATCGCCTCATCAAAGTGTTCAAATGAAGAAAACTATTTGTTTCAAAAATTTGCCCGTGCCATCATGGGATCAAATAATGTGGATAATTGCTCAAGATATTGCCAGTCTCCTGCGACTGCAGGTTTGATGAGGACTGTTGGCTTGGGAGGAGATTCAGGAACGATTGAAGACATTATGACTTCAGAGCTTGTCATCGTAATTGGTGCGAATCCCGCCGAGTCCCATCCGGTACTTGCAACCCGAATCAAACGTTCGCATAAACTGCATGGACAAAAACTCATCGTGGCCGATATCAGGGGACATGAACTGGCGGAACGAGCTGACTTTCGTATTCATCCAAAACCGGGGACAGACCTGATCTGGCTCAACGCGATAACAAAATTTATTATCGATCAGGGATGGGAAGACCGGACATTTTTAAACAATCGGGTCAATGGTGTCGAAGTATATGTACAATCGCTTGAAAAATTCACACTAAGCTATGCAGAAGAAAAGTCCGGCTTAGCAAAGGAAGACTTAATAAAATTGGCAACAATGATTCATGAAGCGAAGTCAGTCTGTGCATTATGGGCGATGGGAGTAACCCAGCATATGGGGGCAACCGACACAAGTACGGCAATTTCCAATCTTCTTTTGGTTACTGGAAATTATGGCCGTCCTGGTACCGGTGCATATCCTTTGAGGGGACACAATAATGTCCAAGGAGCATGCGATTTTGGTACGATGCCTGCCTGGATGCCTGGTTATGAAGCAGTCCAAGATCCAGAAGTGCGGGCTCGTTACGAGAAAGCCTGGGGTGTTTCATTGCCTGAAGAACCTGGTATGGATAACCATCATATGGTCGAAGGAATGGATAAAGGTAAATTGAAGGCTCTTTACTTATTCGGTGAGGATATGTCCTTGGTCGATGCGAATTCCAATCACGTTGATTCAGCATTTGAAAAATTGGATTTCTTTGTCGTCCAAGATATTTTCTTCAGCAAGACGGCTCAATTCGCAGATGTAATTTTGCCGGCTGCACCTAGCCTTGAGAAAGACGGAACGTTTACAAACACAGAGAGAAGGATTCAACGTTTCCATAAGGTATTTGAACCTCTTGGAGAATCAAAACCTGATTGGCTAATTTTTCAGGAACTTGCAAATTTACTCGGAGCCAATTGGAGCTATGAACATCCTTCCGAGATAATGGCGGAAGCGGCAAGTCTGGCCCCATTATTTGCAGGAGTCAGCTATGATCTGCTCGAAGGATGGAATTCACAGGTTTGGCCTGTGAGGGATAACGGAGAAGGAACACCTCTTTTATACAAAGAACGATTCGCATTTCCTGATGGAAAAGCAAAATTGGTTCCTGTAGATTGGACTCCACCTTTTGATCCAGGAAAAGAATTTGATTTGCATTTAAACAATGGACGTTTACTTGAACATTTCCATGAAGGTAATTTGACATACCGTTCAGAAGGATTGACTCATAAAGTACCACATCCGTGGCTTGAGGTTTCATTGGAATTGGCGAAAGAAAGAAATCTTCAAGACGGTTCACTCGTTCGATTAACGTCACCATATGGCCATGTCGAGGTAAGAACCATTGTAACGGAAAGGGTAAAAGAGATGGAATTGTATTTAACGATGAATACGCGTGAAGATATTGAAGCTGTAAATCGCTTGACAAGTAGCTACCATGACACGCTCACTCATACTCCTGCTTACAAAGAAATGAGCGTGAAAATGGAGGTGCTTGAAGTGGAAGGTGAGTCTCCTTTGCCGAAGCATAATCACAGGTTTGGTAACCGGGTGCCACAAATTAGTGTGAAGGTTGAAGACAAATGGATGAGGGACGATTTTATTCCGATTGAAGAAATGCATGAGCTAAGGGGGGATGAATATGGCGAGGGCCATCACGCAAATTAGGCAGAATGTGTTAAGTGCAGAGGAACAGCAAACCTTGGCGACTTCTGAATTGCTTGAAGAGTTGGCGGAAAACAAGGAAGCAATTATTGCAGCAATTGGGGTGATAAAAAGCCTGAATAACTTGAAAATCCTTGACACAATTCAAGCCGCGGTGGAAAAAAGCGAGGATATCGGTGTGATTGCCATGCAGCAAATGAATCAGCCAACGATGCACAATGTCATAAAAAATGGCATAAGTGCATTTAAATTTCTGGGTTCTTTACAACCTGGGCAAATGGAGACGCTAATGGAAGCGGCAGGACATGGCTTGAAGAAGATGTCCAGAACAGGTGAAAAGGGTGAAAAACAAAGTATTTGGCGTCTAAGGATGCGGATATGGACTCCTGAAATACGAGCTGCCATGACGACGATGGTCGATTTTATGCAAGGAATGGGCGAGGTTTTTTTACGAAACAATAAACAATCTAAATAAACTGCCAGCAAGAATTGTGATAAACAAAGGGTGATGATATGGAAAAAGGATTATTAAAAATAAAAAATTTAAAAGATGATCAAGATGCAAAAACCATTGTCAATGCATTAAATCATGTATGGGGAATTGAAAAGATAAGAGTGGATGTAAATAATCAGGAAGCTGTTTATACGTACGATAACAGAATGGCTGCTCCTGAAGATTTTGTGCAGGCTGTTAAGGACTTAGGGTATGAAATTAGGGAGAATTGAAAGGATGCTTGCAAATGAAATTATGTGAATTGTGCGGTTCAAAAGAAGAAACTGTCATGATCGAAGGGCAGGAACAAGATGAAGAAGTTAATCTTCATATTTGCGAAAACTGTCTGCATGATAGGAAATACAATCCCTTAAACTGGTTGTTTTAAAAGCATGCTAAAATAGTTAACCTTAAGCCGGTACTCGTTTTGGAGTATCGGTTTTTTGCGAAATATCAAGGTGCTAGCAGTTTGATATCAGCGTATGTCTGTATGATAGCTATCGAGCAACAAAATCATTTTCAATTTAACACTATTCTCCTTACAGAATTTTTGATAAACGAAGGATTTATTTGGAAAAATATATAAATAAAGATTGACAAACCGTCGGTCGGTATTTTAATATCGAATTATATCTTTCATTATTTAATAATAAATCTTTCATTGTGACATATGTTTAAGGTTGGAAAGAGCTGTTGGAAATTGCAATGCAACACATATATTAAAAAGGGAGTGGGGATTTGAAGAAGGTTCGAGTAGGACTAATATCGACTTATTTGATGATTTTGTTGTTTACTGTCTATATTTTTTTGATGTATTTGTTTCATGGTGCAGAACATGCGCCAATTGTTAAAGCTAAATTTAAGAATGATCAATTTTCTTATACTTTATGGAGTGCATTTTTCTATCCGCATATTTTGCTTGGTATCACTGCTCTTGCAATTGGGCCGTTCCAGCTATCAAAAAATGGTCGAAAAAAATTGAGCCTTCATAAAATTCTCGGACGTATATATGCTGCATCGATCTTTTTAAATGTACTTGCAGTGCCATATATTAGCTTGTTTGCAACAGGCGGTATGGGTTCAACGATTGCTTTTCTTGTGCTCGATGTTTTCTGGTTCACGACTACCTTTATGGGAATCCTTCGCATTTACCAAAGGAACATTGCTTCGCATCAACGCTGGATGCAAAGAAGTTATGCAGTTACATTAGTATTTGTTTCATTCCGATTCATTGTCACTCTTTTATCGATCTTTTTACATCCATCAATCTCATTTCCTTTAGGCGTATATATTTCGATTGTACTGAACTTGATGTTCCTGGAATGGAGGATTAATAGGAAGCACCCTATAAAGAACAAAGCAAATTTGATTCCGTCACAGTAATCGTAACCACAATTAAATAAATATTTACATTTTGGGAAAACGTTGAACGTTTTCCCATTTTTGAACGTCTTAGTATTGGTATCCAATTATGAAGTAGAGATCTTGCTAGATTGAGAGGATGAATGACGAAATGCCAGGTTTTATTGAAGCAGTTCACGTTTCAAAGAGTTTCCATGAACAATCGGTATTGAAAAGTGTTTCTTTTACGGTTGATGAGGGTGCAGTAGTCGGATTGCTCGGCCCAAATGGTGCAGGTAAGACGACGATGATTCGATTATTAAATGGTGTCATAGTTGCTGACAGCGGTTCCATGATAGTGGGAGGATATAATCCAATCGAATCCGGACATCAAATCCGTTCGATGTGCGGTATATTAACCGATGGTGCAGGTTTATATTTTGAAATGACTGGACTGGAAAATGTAGAATTTTTCGCGAAAATTTATGGTGCATATAATAAAAACAGGATATATTCTCTCCTGGAGGAGTTTGAACTTTCCGAACATATGAATAAAAAAGTTGGTTTATACAGTACGGGTATGAAAAAAAGGCTTGGAATGATAAAAGCATTGCTCCATAAACCAAAAATGCTATTCCTTGATGAGCCCACAAATGGACTTGATCCAGAAGGAATAAGGCTTGTTTATGAATATGTCAAAAAATTAAATGCTCAGGAGGGAACGACTATCCTTCTTTGTTCCCACATTTTGCGGCAAATGGAAGATGTTTGCCACTCTTTTATGTTTTTGGAAAACGGAAGGATACTTGAAAAAGGTTCAAAAAAGGAACTAGAAGAAAAATACGTAAAAAATGTGATCTTGAAAATAGAAACAGGCTTGAACATAGAAGGTGAGAGCTGGCAAGGTTTTCGTGTAAATTCGGGAGATCCACATATGTATGAATTCGAATTGCCAAATAAAGAGAGCATTACACCATTACTTCAAAAAATAGCGGCAGAATCGTGGATCCATCACGTTGAAATAGAAAATCGTGACTTGGAATCCTTGTATTTTACAATTAGAGGTGATAGCCATGAATAAACATGTTGTTTGGGCGATTGCCAAAAAGGACATGAAATCAATTACGAGCAATAGCCAGGTATGGATCGGATTTATCATTACTCCAATTTTATTTTGCATTATTTTGCCTGCAGGAATGATTTTGGCCGCTAAATATTTGCCTGTAACCGATTCAAATTTGATTCAAATGCTCCACAAAATTCTTAAAAGTCTGCCAGAGGGTGCTACTCGCCAAAAAATTGAATCGATAAATAAAGTCAATTATCAATTGAGTTATATCTTCATTAATTATTTATTGGGTTCTTTGTTTTTAATGATTCCTTGTTTGAACTCGATGATGATTGCCGTAAACAGCTTTGTAAGTGAAAAAGAAGGAAGGACTCTGGAAAGCTTGTTATTTGCACCGATTTCTGTAAAAGAACTATTTGTTGGCAAGATGCTTGCTTCTTTCGTTCCAGTAATGGCTTTAACGATAGGAAGTTTTCTATGCTTCGTTCTAATTACAGATGTTCTTACCTATTCGATGTTTGATTCTCCA
>JAUZPT010000350.1 GCA_030705745.1 Bacillota bacterium
ACTGTAGAAATACCGCCAGCAATATTTAAATCAAAGTGGTTGGCAATACCGGTGTCAATAACGGCAACTTTGACACCTTTCCCTGTAATTCCTTGACGAAGCATCTCAGGACCGTTCATAGCCTGGAAATCCCATTGAGACTCTTCTGCAGGCATTGTTGTGATGGAACTACTCAAAGTATTGAGATTAATAGCTTTATCGTTCGTTTCTTCTGCTATTTTAAAAGAAACATCTGGCTCTACATCAGAGATATTCGGGTCCTTTTTCAGTTCACGTATATCGTTAGCATCTACTTTAACCGCCAAAGCTTTAATATTTTTAAATTGGTAATCGACTTCATTACCCGTCTCTATAATTTTTTCCTTGCCTTGAGCATTTTTATAAAGTACGACCATTTCTTGTTCTGAATTATTTACCTTGTTCGTTTCTTCGGCATGTACAGCCTGATGTCCGAAATCCATGAAAAGAGAGCTACATAGTAAGAAGGAAAGATGTACTCTAAAATAGTTGTTCTTTTTCAAAGGTCGTTTCATCTCCTAAATGTAAAAATCAGGAACTTGTTCTATGAATAATTTGAATCTACTATATTAATAATAAATTATTAATATTTTGATATACATAGGTAAAATGAGGCAATTATTTAATGGGAAACTCATAAAATAGCTGTATTTTTTTAGCGTGATCTATCCTTTACAGCATTGTTGTAAATGTAAATTTTTACCCTTTTCATGATAAAATTAGAATAGAAAAAGGATTTGTTGGATAAATGAATTTTTTCCTGAAAATTGGAATACATGAATGATAAGGCAGAAAGAGAGGGGTGAGAATTTGGCGAAGCGCACAATGAAGCAAAGTGAGATGCAGGTGCTGAAACGGGAACTTATTTATTTGGCAGAAAAAGGCGTATTATCACCAGAAAAAACCGTTGAAATCCAAGACTTATATGAAGTTGAGGAAAAGCTTTCGTTTACAAAGACACTTTTATATGTGGGATCAATATTAATCGGGGCCGGTATTCTAAGCTTTGTCGCGAGTAACTGGGATATTATTGGTAAACTTGCAAAGTTTCTCTTTATATTGGCATTGTACATGGGATGTAATTTTGCCGGATATAAGATGGAAAAAAACTACCCAAAGACGGCCAGAAGCTTTTATTATTTGGCGGTGCTTGTGTTCGGAGCCGGTATATTCCTTATTGGGCAGATGTTCCACTTTGGAGGTGATTTCCAGGATGCGTTTATTTGGTGGTCACTTGGTATCATGCCGCTGGCCCTTGTGCTGAGAGATAAATGGATTTTGCTGGCGGCCTCCTTGTTTGTGCTGCTGTACATGACCAATAATCCGTACATGTCTGGCCATACAATCCCTTATTGGACCATTCTTTGGATGGCTGCGCTTTATGTTTTAAACAATAAAATTGGTTTTTCTAGAGCCACCGCCTTTGTCACGGCACTGTTGCCACTCGTTTTTATGGCTATTGTGTTCAATTCGTTCTTCCATGAAAATAATGATTATTATTATGTGCTGGGACTTCTATATGTGGCAATTGGTGCCGGGCTTGTTACTGTAAGGAATAAAATAAAAGAGGTTTACGTTGTTCTAGGTCATCTAGTTCACGGAATTGCAGCGTTGACGCTGTCGTTTCAGAGTGCGTGGCCTGAGAATTGGATGTACCTTCCTTTCTCAATTGTGTATATTCTGTTCGTTTTATATTTAATCAATCGCGGCAGTTTGCTGAGCATCATTATTTTATGCGCGATGATCTTTCGTTTTTATATCGATCTTTCGTTTGAATTTCTTCCAAAATCCTTCGTTTTCATCATAGGCGGGCTACTCCTTCTCGGCTTTGGCTTTTATTTTGAAAAACAAAGGAAAAAGGGGGGAAGAGTGCATGAATAATCGGGCGAAACAATTGCTTGTGGCCTGTAGCCTTCCTGTTCTTATTCTTTTAGGCATGTGCGTGACGCCTCTTTATACCATTCTTTATGGAAAAGAAATCATTCTGCAAACGAAGCCAATTGATCCGTCGGATATGTTTCGGGGGGATTATGTATCACTTCGGTATGAAGCGGAGGAAGTACCGAAATCTTTGGTCGAGAGTGCTGTGCTGAAGGCTGCGAATGACGGACAAACGAATTTCAAGGTGTATGTAAATTTGGAAAAAAAGGGCGCTGTTTATACACCATCAAAAGTAACGCTTAAAAAACCGGATCATGGTGTATACCTAAACGGGAATTTTAGCTACATGACTCCACCTGATGATCAAAGAGATGTGGCATTTATTGAATACAGTCTCGATAAGTATTTTGTCCCAGACAACACCGGAACGAAGTGGGAGCAGAACGCAACAAAGGGTGCGGTATGGGCGAAGGTGAAAGTTAATAACGGATACGCGGTGTTAACAGGTATTGAAAATAAGATGCCCTAAACATAGTGGGGAGCAATCGAATAGCGATTGCTCTTTTTTTCTCTTCTAAAAAGGATTTTTCGGACCTTGATGAGAAATTATTGGATTCACCAATATGGTTTTAAAAAGTTTATGGAATTACAGCTTAAAAGCAAGCCCGTTAGGATGCTCCGGGCATTTTTTAAGAAATTTCGGTTTGTCGAAACTTCTTTTTCCAATTATCTTTCATTTTGGAAAGGTATGGAATATAATCAAACTGTATTAAGAATAATAGTACACTTAGTACAGATTGGGGGTCAAAATGTTTGAGCTTGATATGAGGAGCCGTAAACCCATTTATGAACAATTGGTTGAAAAACTGAAAGAGCTGATCATCAATGAGGTGCTCAAGCCTGACGAACAGCTGCCTTCGGTCCGGACGCTCGCGCAGCAGCTCACGATTAATCCGAATACGATTCAAAAAGCTTACAGGGAACTTGAAATTCAAAGTTTTATTTATTCGATAAAAGGCAAGGGGAGCTTTGTGAATCCGCAAACTCAGAAAAAAGATAACTTGAAGATTGCCGCAGTCAAACATGAGCTAGAAAAATTGGTATTAGAGGCTTTTTATCTCGGCGTTTCTGTTGAAGAACTGCTGAAATTTATAGAAGAAATAGATGTTTCAAAAAGGGGAGGCGACAAAATTGATTAAGTTGTTCGATGTGAGCAAGAAGTTTGGTAAAATTGCGGCAGTCGATCAAGTTACATTATCCATTCAGAAGGGCTCCATTTATGGGCTGATTGGTTCGAACGGTGCGGGGAAAACGACCCTGATTAAGCTTTTGGCAGGCATTTACCTGCAAGAAAAGGGCGAAATTACGATCGAAGACGAAGCAGTATTCGAAAATGTAAGCTTGAAAGAAAAGATTTTTTACATTCCCGATCAGCCATATTTTTTGTTTCACTATAATGCGGTGCAAATGGCGCAATTTTATAAAAGCATTTATCCAACCTGGAGTGAAGACCGATTCCAAACGCTGGCCGAACTATTTCATGTTGATCTTACAAAAAAAATTCATACCTTCTCCAAAGGTTGGCAAAGGCAGATTGCTTTCATCCTGGCGCTTTCAGCAAAACCGGAATTTCTTATTTTGGACGAGCCGCTCGACGGACTTGATCCAGTGGTTCGGAAAAGAATGAAGAATCTTTTAATCCAGGACGTTGCCGAAAGGGAAATGACCATCCTCATTTCTTCGCATAATCTTCGGGAAGTCGAGGATTTATGTGATCATGTTGGAATCATCCACCAAGGAAAGTTGGTTATGGAAAAAGAACTCGATGTCCTGAAGTCGGATATTCACAAAATTCAATTGGCCT
>JAUZPT010000351.1 GCA_030705745.1 Bacillota bacterium
ATGATCCGGAAGCAGCAAAGAAACTTTGGGATATGAGTATGAGCTTAATCAAGCCAGGGATACTTAATTAAAGGTTCTGATATTTTTCATTGTTGATTTTAGATGTGCTATTTGCCTTTCATAGGGTGGATGGAGGGCATATCTTTGCTCTTGATTCACGCGATGAACACGTAATCGCGTGTTCTCTCGTGGAGATTCGGTCTTCATACGCCCAATGAAACCGTGTTCGGAAGCGCTCTTGACGAGATTGCGTCTTCATCCACCAAATGAACACGTAATCGCATGTTCTCTCGTGGAGATTCGGTCTTCATCCACCTGGTGAAGACGTGTTTGGGAGCGCTCTTGACGAGATTGCGTCTTCATCCACCAAATGAACACGTAATCGTTTGCTCTCTCGCGGAGATTCGGTCTTCATCCACCTAATAAAGACGTAATCGTGTGCTACTTAACTGTCCTTTATAAAGCTGATTAAGGACAAATGTTCATTCTTAGGGAATAAACATTATTCTTTAACGAGCCTAACTAAAAAGGAAGTGCCATCGAGAAATTTTCCCGATGGCACTTCTTTTTTTGATATCAATGATTATATAAGATCTGCATATTGCTTTAAATTCTTCGCCATTTCCTGAATGCTATTAAAAGAATCTAAAATTTCATTTGATGAGGAGGCTTGGACGTGGCCAATCGAAGTAATTTCTTCAATGAAAACGTTAATTTCATTTACTGATTTTTCGATTGAAGAGATGACACCTGAGATTTGTTCGACCGAAGCTTTTGTATCATCTGCTAGTCTTCTGATTTCTTGTGCGACAACATTAAATCCCCTTCCGGCATCTCCTGCACGCGCCGCCTCAATCGATGCATTTAAACCTAAGAGATTGGTTTGTGTCGTCACATTTTTTATAAAAACCATAACTTCTCCAATTTTGCCCACCTGCTCGGTGGCTAAATTCGATTGTTCCAGAAGCTGGTTCGCTTTCTGTGCTAGCAAGTCTGTTCCGTTCGTCACTTGCTCCATTCTTTCTTGTGAAACGTCTAAATGATGGACAATTTGATCCGAAAATCTCCGCAATTCCTCCTCATTTTGACGCTGCATTCCAATCGATAGCACACCTATGACTGAATGTGTTTCATCTTTTATGGGCAATAAGCTCGCAGTAAATTCAATACCAAACAAAGATTTTGGCACTTGTGAAATTTGCGGCTGGCCAGATTGAACAACCTCATAAGCAGGAACCCCGGGCTTAAGCGGAGCGCCTTGCTTGATTTTCAAGTCTATTTTTCGTCCTGGGAAGTAGGCTACAATCTCTTCTCTATTCGCCAAGGCAATAGAAACATCTGTTGGGATGGCCTGCTGAAAAAATGGGATTGTCTGAATTAGCGATTTAAGAATGGGGTGCAAATCTCTTAACACATTCATGGGAACCTCTTTTTTATGGAATAATTTTCAGATCTTTTTGCGTGTACAAACAATTAAAATACAAAGATGGATTATTTATGTTTTTCCAATTCAGTTGCGATACCGTGAGTTTGGCTTGTGAATTGCTTCGCCGCATCTTCTCCTAAAATGCCGGAATACCTTTCATATAGATTTTTCCAGCATTCTTTTATTTCTTCTTGAAGATTCACACCTTTTTCGGTTAAAAACACCAACGTTAATTTGCCTTCATTTTTTCTCTCTACCAATTTTTTTACCTCTAATTTTTCAACAAATCTGGTAGTAGTGGATGGAGCAATGTGTAATGCATTGCTTAACTCAGACTGAGTAATACCCGGTCGATCCATTACCGTCATTAATAAAAATGCATAGTTCGGTGAAAGGCCGATCTGAGCAAACTCTTCCTCTGCCATTTTATTCATTAACCTTGCCAAATGGTTCGCTGTAAAGTACAGGCATTGACAAAAGTACTGTTCCATTTAATTCAACTCCTAGTTCGATACAACCAATTATTATCTCATTTACATTATAACATTAAGCGTTCACTTTCTAAATGAGATATATCTCCATTAATCTTCCAGCAGTTTAAAGCCTTCCATCCATTTAGAAAAAATAAGAGCAGGGCCTCTTTAAAAAGAGGTGCTCCTGCTTTTCATCGTCTATGCATTAACTGGTGCTTCGATCTTCGTTGGCTGTTGAACGAATTCAACATATGCTTTGGCACTTTCTGCTAGTTCTTCATCGGAAACATGCATAACACCATTCAACACAAATAGTGGCATAAATTTAGTACCAATGAGATTGCTTGTTTGCTGTAGAGGTGTTGTTAAAGTCTCCATTGTAAAATGATTGTAGCCTGTCGGTTGATACGAATCTTTAGGACCAAACGTTGAAATCGCAAGACCAAGCTCTTTGCCGTGAAGTTTGTCGCCGCCTTCACCATAAGCCCAGCCATAAGAAAGAACTTCATCCTGCCACTGTTTTAACAAAGGTGGCGTGCTGTACCAATAGAATGGGAATTGAAGAATAATACGGTCATGTGCAGCTAACAAACTTTGTTCGTGTTCTACGTTTATTTTTCCATCTGGATACGCTTGATAAAGAGTATGAATCGTAATTTCTTCATGCTTTTTCAATTCTTCCATCCAAGTACGATTAATGCGTGACTGCTCCAAATTAGGATGAGTAATAATCACAAGTGTTTTCATAAGTAAGTCTCCTCTTGTACTTTTCGTATTTTTTATTTTTTGTTCCATTATTAAATTCATTCCATGATTTTTCAAGGACAACACATCTGTGTCTCCCCAATTTGTTTACCATTCAATTTCCTGACGGTCTCTGAAAAATCGTCCAGTTCTTTCAACGTCCCCAGTCGCCAGCCATACCGCGGTATCGGCACCTTCTACAACTGATCGAGGTGCGCTTTTTCCACCCATATCTGTTCGAACCCAGCCCGGACACATTGAATTAACCAAAATGCCTTTTCCATTTAATTGATCAGCCAGTTGAATCGTTACTACATTCAACGCTGCTTTTGAAAGAGAATAGGACGGATACGATCCTCCCAAATCCTTTATGGCTCCCATGCCACTTGAGACATTCACTATCCTGGCATCCCCACTTTCTTGCAGCAATGAAGCCAAAGACTGGGATAATCGGAGAGGTCCATAAACATTCGTTTCCATCGTTTTGCGAACAATATCAATTTCGATATCAAGGATATTATTGTTACCATCTATATAAATTCCCGCATTATTAATAAGAATATCGAGAGATCCAAATTGTTCCTTGATATCAACAGCAAGCTGATGAATACTCGTTTCATTGGTCACGTCTAGAGAGTGAAAATGAACATCCAATCCTTCCTGTTTTAAATGTTCGACTGCCGCTTTTCCCTTTTCATTATTTCGTGCAGTCATGATGACGGTTATTCCAAGCTGCCCGAGCTGTCTAGAGATTTCCAAGCCAATTCCTCTATTCGCACCCGTTACTAGGGCGATTTTTTGTTTCATTTCATTCTTCCCCCTTTCCTCTGCTAATTCTGGATTAAGAAAAATGTACAAATGGAAAATAGTTTATTCTTAATATTTGTTTGTACATACAATTATAATCAAAATGATTTTTCACGTCAATTACCAAATGAATATTTTTTAGGACTGATAAAAATGAAAAGGTAACTTGCATTTGAACAAATGATTTTTCCCCTAATAGCCATTCTTTGATAAATGTTTTCCTTATGATGCCCTCTATTAGACACTTCGTGTTGGCTCAGGTGTTATGTTGTCTACTAGGCCTCTTCTATTAGACA
>JAUZPT010000352.1 GCA_030705745.1 Bacillota bacterium
ACCACTTGGCCCAATTAAAGCAATAAACTCGCCCTCTTGAATGGTAAAATTAAGATTTTTTAACACCTCAAGCCCATTTGGATATTTTTTTGTTACGTGCTGAAATGAAATCAATCAAATCGCCTCTTTTCGCATGTTTCTTTTAAATGAAGTATTGCTCATAAAACTCTTCTACCCTTAATTAGCAAGCGAGCAAACATTTTTTTGAAATAATATTGAACTTAATACTCATTAATCACACCATTATCAGTTTGGCCCTTATGTAGCATTAAAATTCTTTGATGTAAAATACACAAAAGCCAGCCCTCGAAAAAAAGGGCTGGCTAAAAGTGTTTAAAATGCACTTACTTTTGTTTGTGCTGCTTCTTTTTCATTCCTTTCGTTAAATGGCCCCCCTTGAAAGAGCGAATTTCGTAGGATACTAGGAACGCTTTCGGTGCGATTGTTTCAATGATCTCCAAAAATTCTGCTTCTCTCGATCGTTTAGCGACAACGTCTAGACGGTAGCGTGGAGAATTCATACCTTCCCCGACAAAAACGGTGACTCCAAAACCAGAATTTCTTAACGCTTCAACCAAATCATCGCTACGTTCCAATAAACTTACATTATAGGTGACATACCCGAAAGCAAGTTTTTTCTCAATGTAACCGCCAACCAATAAGCCTACGCTAAAACCAATAACATAGGCAGCAATATTCATCCAGTTCGATAAATCTTTAAACACAATACCAAGGCTGATAATGTAAATAATGCCTTCCAATAATCCGGCACCGGCAGCCGATTTCGCCTGATTTTTCACAAGAAGAATTGTTCGGATGGTGAGTACGGGAACATACACAATTTGCAGCATAAAAATCAACAAGGCCTCTAGCAATCGTGCTCACTCCTTTCGTGAAATTTTGCTGCTATAATAACACAGGTTTTGCCTAAAAGCTATAAATCTCTCTATATGTTAACTAAAGCTTCAAAAAGTCAAATACATAACAAAATAAAAAGAGCCAAAACTGGCTCCTTTGCTAATAGGTATTATAAACATTGGCGCAAGTTTCCGATGTAGGCTGGTAAAAGCAATGAAGTTTGTACCTTGCTACGAAGGGCTGGCCGTACCACGTAGAAGGGCAATCGCCTCCCGGCCTAAAGTACCAAAGACTGTATTTTGCAGGCCATACACGTTCTCCATTGATTGAACGGCGGGCTAAACGTTTTTCCTTTTCTCTTGCCCTTTGATAAAAATAACCATGTTGAACCGCTTCAAAAGCATGCGGCTGATAAACCATTTGTGGAATCGTTCGAAGCCCTTTAAAATCGGAACAATTAGCTCGAATCCGATTGATTCCGACGTTACCGACAAGAAGCATCCCTTGGACGCCTTCACCTTCTGCTTCAGCTCTCAACAATCTTGCCATCAAATCTAAATCTGAACCTCTGGCCTTTACTACTGCCATAGTGCCACCTCCAACTAATCTCATCATTATAGTATTGCATCCTCACCTTATTGTTGACGAGATATTGAAGTAGGAGCTTCTTTTTTTAACGACCTGGACCAGTATCATCCCATGAATCAGAAATTATTCTACATAAGCTGCCATCCACCATCGACTAATACATCTGATCCGGTCATGTAAGAAGCTTCTGTTGAGGCCAAAAATGCGATCACACTGGCAATTTCCTCAGCCTTCCCTGCTCTTTTTAAAGCCGTATTCCTGTCCATCGCATGTGCAAAATCTTCATTTTGCATTCCTTTTTCGGTCAAGGGCGTTTCAATAAAACCCGGTGACACCGAATTCACCCTAATTCCATAGGGAGCAAGCTCGATTGCAAGCGATTGGGTGAAATTTATGACGGCGGCTTTTGCTGCGCTATATAGGGGAATTTGTGCTCCAGCGTGATGTCCGGATAATGAAGCGACGTTTACGATTGCCCTGTCATGGCTATGTAAAATTTCTTTTTTCACCGAATTTGCCATCAACTTTCCAAGAATTCTTGATACAAGAAAAACACTTTTCAAATTACTGTTTTGAATGGAATCCCATTCGGCTTCTGTCGTATCCAATATTTTAGAAGAAATCGAGCTTCCTGCATTGTTTACAAGAATATGCAAATCGCCGAATTGCTGCTCGACATAATCAGCAAGCTCCTGAATGTCTTCCGTGTCAGTCACATCGGCTGGAAAAACTTCCGCCATTGGAATCTTTTTTGTTGCATTGATTTCGTCGGCTGTTTTTTGCAGCTTCGACCTCGTCCTTCCAACTAGAATCACCTTTGCTCCGTCATTGGCGAGGCGAATCGCCGTAGCCTTGCCAATCCCGCTCCCCGCTCCTGTAATCAGCGCAATATTTTGAGAAAATCTCACTTTCAACCCTTCTTCCTAATTTGATTTTTTGTTTTCAAAAGTCGATATGGATCCGCTCATGATGATGATTTAGTTTAATTATACAAATTATTCAGAATAATACAAATGTAATACTGATATAAAAAAAATTTTCCTCGGTTACTCATATGATTTTTAGAATTAAAGACAATAACTATTTCACCATAAAAGAAAATTAAAAATTATATTCCACATAAAAAAAGGAAAATATCACTTACGGATATCTTCCTCCAGAATTATGAAAACCACTTTAATAAGAAATTATGAAATTAATACCGATTACTTTTCTTTTGCTTTTTCATAATTTCGTAAGATTTCTCAATGATATCCGTTAATACATCTCCTTTATACACTCTTCCTATTTTTGTGTTTTGCTGGTAGTACTCAACTATTTCATCCAACATGTCCGACGTCTCTCTTTTTATCCTTACATTAAATTGAATTCTGTTCTCACTCATGGTGATAGTTCCCGCTTTCTTATCGTTATAAAATTGCTAGCACTTTTATATACATTCGCTAATAATCGCTATAATCCTTTATTTTTCAACAAAAAATAAAAAGAGCAGAAAAACCTCCGCTCTTTACTTAGAATTAATTACATAATAATTAGTGCTCAGGAAGATGTTTCTTCATTTTTTAAAATATACTGTAATCCTTGTTGAGATGTGGAGAATGTTAAAAATTTATAAGAAAATCCTGCAAATCTGGTTGCTAGTTCAGGGGAAATACCCACAAGAATGCATTCAGCTCCAATCAATCTCAAAGTATCATACAGTTTTTTTAAATACGAAGCGGTTTCCTCTTTATATTCCTTTAGACCGCTTAAATCCACGATGACATATTGAATACGATTTGCAGAACACATTTCCAACACAGCAGTGACTAAATGTTCGCCTCGATCACTGTCAAAATCACCAAATAGCGGAATGGCTATTGTTTTGTTCCAAACTTTTAAAATAGGAACAGATAGAGCTTGTATGATTTGTTCAGTACGCTTTTCTTCCTCTGCCTTAGTGGTGACATCCTGTAGGAGAACAACATACCCAGTTATCTCGTTATTTGAAAATATCGGATTCACGATAATATCGGTTACAAATCGTTCTTTTATAACGATCCTCGCTTTATGGGTACTTTTCAGACCATTCATGATTCGAATTTGATGTTCTGGATGTCGATGAAAAACCGACATGTTCAATCCGATGATTTCTTCAACGCTTTCGTATCCAAACAAAGGAACAACATTAGAAAGTAAATCAGTTGCCTTAGGATTTACCCACACAATGTTAAAAGTTGTATCCGCAATGATAATATTCTCTCCCATGCTTTCAAGAATTGAAAGAGAAGAAATATATTCCGGCATTACACCCAATGA
>JAUZPT010000353.1 GCA_030705745.1 Bacillota bacterium
CAAACCTAGATAAGGCGATTAGCTACTTTGCTGATCCTAACCCATCATCTGCATTAAAACGTTATACCGGAATGTCAGTATGTTATGCTTGTCATGGTAAAGGTGAACAGTTCATGGGTAACCCTAATACAAATGCTCCGGATACAACAACCCATGAATTCTTAAAAGGTGGAGATCCTGGTACAACAAGAACTGATATCTCCAAATAAAAAAGCCAACAAATAGCGCCACTACTTGTTAGCTTAAGCAAATAAGAATATTCAATGTAATTAGCAAGTCAGCAATAGTAATATTGCTGACTTGCTTTTTATTATCCTAGGAAGTCACAAATTTGTCAATAAACCGCTCCATTTCCGCCCCATCTTTTCCCCATTTTCCTTGCTATAATATACATATAATCCCTATATATAAATAAGAAAGCTTCCAACTCACATAAATAAACATGAAAAAGAGATGAATTGAAATGAAAAAATCTAAGCGGATTTCATATTCCTATTTTTATAGTTTTTTAATCATGATCCTACTATCGGCGTCTCTATGCACGCTGCCGGTTACTGTGGCTTTTTCTGCTGCGGGAGATCCGCCTGGTATTGTGATTACTTCCCCAACTGCTAATGAAATCGTGAATACACCCGGGATACTACTTTCAGGTACTTATATGGACGATAATGTTCAACAAGTGTCCGATCTCTTGTTCACTGCTTATGACAATGGCGTTCAAATATCCGACTCTGATACTAATGCAGCTGATTGGACTTTTGGAAGTAACGGAACGACGAAGATATGGTCTTTAAACCAAACCCTTTTAGAAGGAAACCATGATATTTCAGTCGAAATTAAAGAAAAATACTCTTCTCCTGACCCACTGTTAGCGAATGCCTCTGTTTCTTTTACAGTAGCAATCCGTCCTTATATTTCGGTCACGGGTATTCTTAACCCCAATAACAGTGAACGCATCGGAGAGGATCTTACAAGGGTTCCGCAAGATGCACTACTTAAAGTAATGGTCGTCGACGACAATCCAATGACTAATCTGGTGAATAAAATTGATTCCCTGACCGCTCCTTATAACCCATTTAAAGTAATTTCAGGTTCTACCGTAATCAATGGAACAGCCAACATTAAGGAAACCAACAGCCAGCCCGGTAAATACAGCTATGATCTAACTTTCACACCAAATGAGCTCTTTTCTTTAAACACAACCTATTGGGTCTATCTCGACAAAGGCATGAAAGATGATTCAAATAATCCGATCTACAGCAAACGGTTTAATTTTACAACGAAAAGCAATATGGATGAGACCGAGAATCCTCATGGCCATTATGCGTTAAACACGAATATGTGTGCAGGCTGCCACAGCACACATGTGGGAATGAATAACTCACTTGAAGGTGGATCATACCAAGTGGCGTTCGCAGATAAACTCAAGGCGGATCCGTCCTCAAACTATTGCATGGCTTGTCATGACGGAACAACAAATGCGCCGATCATTGATAAAATCAATAATAAATATCATCACAATAATCCTTCTGACTATTCTTCAACAGGAGTAAATGCTTTATCACAAGCTGAATCGTGCACGAGCTGCCACAATCCACATCTTGAGTGGTCAGAACAAAATCAAAACTTGCTAAAAGATCATTATATTTATACACATAAAACTGAAGATCGGAATAAAAACGGATTAACTTCTTTAGTCGTGGATAGTCTGGATACATCCTGCGATTCCTGTCATGATGATAGTTCCATATACAATCAAACCGCCTACCCTGGTGTGTATGAAGTACTTGCTTATAATAAGGCATCAATGGCTGTCGGAACGATTACACCTAAAGTCATTGATAAAAATCCGGATGTTGTCACACAAACCGTATCAGATTACTCATTATGTCTACGGTGCCATAACGCCGCTAAAAAGAAGTCCGATACATCGATGGCTGATATTGAAAGCTATTATGTCGATCCATCTTCAGCACATAATTTCACCCTACCAGAAGGGAAACAATCACATGAGGATGGCACCAAATTAAATGGACCTATACCTTGCGCCGAATGCCACGATACACATGGATCGGATAATATCAAACTATTAAGAAGCCAACTTGGTAATGCCGAAACCGATGATACATTTACGATGTCAGGAAAAGTTTGGACTGCCGCGTATGAACGTCAATTCTGTTCAAAATGCCATAATGGCTTAACCGATATTTACGGAAAAACCGGAAAAATACCTGATATCAGCAAATCAGAAGGACACGACCCATCCACCCAAAAAGGAAAACAGGCATGTTCGACATGCCACTCGAACTCTTATGATCCACAAAAAGCGGATTCATATGAAAAGGCCTTTTTAGAAGCGGCACATGCACCTAAAACTGGCGTCGATCGTGTGGCACCTTAATAAACAACCTCGTGAGGGAACTCCCCCACGAGGTTGTTTATTTATTTCTTTAACCACTCTACGATTCCATCTACTCTCCCCCACAAATGCTGATGAGCATGGGCGTAGATGATGGCTTCGTTTTCGTCGCCCCAGCCATAGTATTCGGGCAGGTTCTTCGGAATTTTATTTTGGCCTGTCAGGTAGGCGAGAACAAATTTGTTTTGTTTCTTTACTTTTTTTAGAAGTGTGGTTGCTTTGGCTGTGAATCCATTTTGCAGCACTTCCAAAAGTACACCGTTGAGAAGTCCTTGTGTCGTTTCTTCCTTATACAATTCGAGCAGTCGTTTTGCGTTTTTCAGGTCGCCTTGATCAACATAAGCGATGAACAAATTGTCTCGGACGCCCTGGCTGTCGTTTGGATTGAGCGTGAGCAGCTCTTCGTATTCACGGATTGCTTCTTTCGGTTTACCTAATTGTATCAGCGAATCTGCGTAATGCTTCTTGGCGCGCATGAATGGACGCGTTTCGATAAGCCCCCAGAAATGGCCTTTATTTTTCAAAAGAAACGCTTTGCCGAGATCCTTTATACCCGCTTCCATTCCTGTTTTATACAAGTGGGATGCTTCTTCGAGACTAGTCGCCTTTTCAGCGAGGATATTGTAAGCATCTGCATTGTTCGGATTCAGCTGTAGAGCTTCTTCTGCCAGCTTGTACCGCTTTTTCCCGTTCGTTTCGAACGCCTGGTAAATCAAATCCTGCGCTTCTTCCTTTTTGTTTTGGGCTGCATTCTTCACATTATTCTGAGGGGTATTTAAGCGTGAATTGATGAACGCATTCACTTCATCCAAATTTTTAAAATCATTCTGATTCAGCTCACCCATCAGCTTTTGGAGCTCCTGTTCAGCCGCGAGCGGACTTGCAGCTTGAGGGCTCCTTTGTTGGATGCTCGGGATGGCTGGTGCTGGATCTTCCAATTCCTGCTCCAGCACGTCCAATATATCATTTGATATTGTAGAGATTCTATTGGGAGCAATTCCGTACCGTTCACCAATCTGTTTTTGTGTCACTTGGCTGTCAAGTGTCGAATTATAAGCAAGGTAATGGATAGCTGCAGCATACACCGCGGGATTTTGAATGCGTTTTTGCGTCGCCTTGCAAAAATGATACCACATCATGATCCCGTATTCGGTAATGTCTGCTGGTTCCTCTGCCGCTTCCGAAATCTTTTTAAAAAGCTCGGCAGTTTCCTTGTGAATGGGTGCGGGGCAGTCCAGGTCATCCGGTTGTACTGACACAGCTATTGCAGGCAGCTCGTTTATCATTTCCATGAAATGCTCGTTCAAAAATTC
>JAUZPT010000354.1 GCA_030705745.1 Bacillota bacterium
AACGTTCTTCCTCATTCTTAATGACTTTTTGGATGAATTCCGTCTTTTCCTTAACTTCAGGATAAAAATCATTCATGATTTCGCCCACCACTGGAACGAGATCATACATGAATGGACGATTGATCCCAATTTGTTTTGCATAACGGACGGCACGGCGAAGCAAACGTCGAAGCACATAGCCTCTTCCTTCGTTTGAAGGCAATGCACCGTCACCAATCGCAAAGGCAACCGTCCGGATATGGTCTGCAATTACTTTGAAAGCAACATCAATTTCTTTGTCCTCACCGTATTTCGCACCGGAAATCTCCTCTGTTGATCGAATGATCGGCATAAATAAATCCGTTTCAAAATTCGTTGGAACGTTTTGAACAACCGAGGCCATCCTTTCCAAACCCATCCCCGTATCGATATTTTTCTTTGGTAGAGGGGTATATGTGCCATCCGGGTTATGGTTGAACTGTGAAAACACAAGATTCCATACTTCCAAATACCGATCATTTTCGCCGCCAGGATACAGTTCCGGATCTTCTGGATTATTTCCATACTCAGGTCCGCGATCATAAAAAATCTCTGTATTAGGTCCGCTCGGCCCTTCGCCAATATCCCAAAAATTTCCTTCCAAACGAATGATTCGCTCTTCAGGAATGCCAATTTTCGTTTTCCAAATATCAAAAGCTTCCTGATCTTCCGGATGGATGGTAACCGACAATAGATCCTTGTCAAAACCGATCCATTTTTCGTCAGTTAAAAATTCCCACGCCCATTCAATAGCTTCCATTTTAAAATATTCACCTATTGAAAAGTTTCCGAGCATTTCAAAAAATGTATGGTGGCGTGCAGTTTTCCCAACATTTTCAATATCATTTGTTCGAATCGATTTTTGTGCATTCGTAATGCGTGGATTTTCAGGAATGACGCGGCCATCAAAATATTTTTTAAGCGTAGCTACTCCACTGTTGATCCATAATAGTGATGGATCTTCATGTGGAACGAGTGGCGCACTTGGTTCTACTGAATGTCCCTTTTCCTTAAAAAATTCCAAAAACAAGCTTCGTATTTGTGAACCGGTTAGATTTTTCATATAAAATCCTCCTTTATTTTTAAAAAAGAACACAAAAAAGCCCTCATCCCTGACAGGGACGAGAGCATGCTCGCGGTACCACCCTGATTACGAATGCAGTAATTGCACACTCGTCTCTCAAAAATGCCTTAACGCGGCATAACGGCAGTAGTTAGCTGCACTCCGGATTAGCTTTCTGTCATCCTTCACCCGGAGCTCCTTTCAGCCATGGAAGCTCCTCTCTTGCACGTAAAATGTTCGAGTGGCCTATAACATACTTGATCCATCATCATGTTCTCATTTTTGAATACTATAGCCGAATTATAGCGAGAGAGGAATTGTTTGTCAATCCAACAAGCAGGCAAACCTTTCAGAAATTTTCATCCTTTTCAACTATTATTCACGCACCGAATCTTTAGCGCGGTTTTTAATAAAATGCTCACTCGCATGAAGAATTCCTACTCTAAGGACGACAAGGACAGGGACAGCTAAAATTAAACCAATAATTCCCGCTATTTCTCCTCCTGCGGTTATGGCGAGCATAATGACCAACGGATGCATATGGAGGCTTTTTCCGACAATATAAGGAGAGAGGATATTGCCTTCAATAAATTGCAGCACAACGATGATAATAAGCGTAGTAATGACCATATTCGGAGACATCGTCGCTGCACTTATCAATGCCGGCACAGCACCGATAATGGGACCGAAATAAGGTATAACATCCGTAATACCGATAATCGCACCAAGTAATAGCGGATATTTCAAATGGAAAATCTTTAGCAACAGTGCGGAAATGCCTCCAAGAACGAGACAAACTAGCAATTGCCCCCTGATGTATCTGCCAAGCGATTCGTCTACATCCTTCAAAAAAAGGATTCCTTGCTTGCGCCATTTTCTAGGGGTCAAATACCATATTGTTTTTTTGATTGCATTTGCATCCTTTAGCATATAAAAAGTAAGAAAAGGAATGATACCGATAATTAAAGCTGAATTAAAGAAACGAAGTAGGAATCCAATGACTATCGATAAAAGATTGTCCAGCTTTCTCTCAAACGCTGCGATTCCGCTATTCATTTTGCCTTGCAAGCCATCCGGCCATGCTTCAGTATGATTTTGTATTGTTTCAATCCAGCCACGGTATTGCTCTGCCAAAAAGGGGGCATTATTGGACAATTCCCTTAATTGATTTAGTAATGCCGGAATTCCTTTATAAAATCCATAGCCGAGTCCCCCAAAGAACAGAATGTAAATCAAAAAAATCGCCAGCCCTCTGTGCAATCCTTTCGCGTGCATTCTTTCGATAATGGGATGGAGTAAATATGTGATAAAGCCAGAAATGATAAACGGAATAAGGATGATGAACGCTATTTGTATTATAGGAAGCCAAACAAATCGCATTTTAAGAAACACATAAACTGTCACCAACAAAAGGAGCATAAAGCCGATGCGATAATACCATTTCATATGAATTTCCAACGAAAAGCCCCCTTTTTCTTATTGTGAGACCCTTATGTTGGAATTATTCAGGAATGGGCGGATTTCCTGGCAAATAAAAAACCCCCACCAATATGGAGGGGGGCTAAGCCTAAAAGAACGCTCTTGTCATTCTCTTTTGCATTTTTTTCATTTGGCGACCAGACATCATGTTGTTTTTCTGCACATAATTTAAGGCTGCCATTCCTGCTCCAAAAGCAAGCACCGTAGTAATCATCTTATTCAAGCCTCTCACCTCTTCTGCAAATTCACATGGTGTATCGGCGCTCTTCTTCTTCAAACAAATCATCCAAGGAACTCAATGTTCCGTCTTCTTCTACTTGATGGGTATGGATAAACCCTTTTGCCACAGTTAATTCGATAAAGCAAGTCCAGCAATAGTATTGGTTTATCCCTATTTTCCCGATATCCTTACTTTGGCAATTGGGACACTTTAACATGAAAAGACACCTCACATCGTATTAACGTCGACGATGATTGCATCTTTCCCAATCGCCGGCGGATTTACGGAATGAATGGTTTTCTTCCCTTCTGTTATGTCAGAAAAAAAACCATCCGTACATTCGTACCCTACGATTGTTCCCAGTTCTTCCATAAAAAATACATCATTCAGCAGTCCAAAAGTGTCACCATCTTTAGACAAGACCTTTTTTTCATGTAATGAATTATGGTGTAAAAAGGTATAATCGTGGGAATGATCCGCCTTTATAAGGCTCTTGCCATCTTCAATCATGATCGCTTCCAAACCGAAGGAAGTCACATCGTGAAAATCCAGAAAAAATGATTGTTTGAAAAAAGCGCCATTCTTCACTAATAAACCTTTGATATTCCCTTTGTCGGTGATGTAGACATCGATGACTTCACCAACTATTTTTCCACTATTCGTTTCGTATACATGTAGTCCTTTCAGCGATGAAAATGTCCGCAAAGAGTGTCCCCGCCTTTCCGAACATTACTAGTATAGCCACATCACATGAAATCATAAGGTGAAACGTTTTCCATTCCGATCATGGGGTTTGCATCAATAAACTTGTCTTCGTATGCAACACCTGACTGTAAAGGGATCTCTGCTTGTTCGTGTTCAGCCATCACAGTTGTATTGGAAATTGTTTCCTGCAGTTTCACACACAATGTCGTTTTTCTGCT
>JAUZPT010000355.1 GCA_030705745.1 Bacillota bacterium
AATGAATACAAATGAGATTCGTCCTATGCGATTTTCTACCATCAACGAATTGCGCGATGCAGGAGCCTCGCAGGCAGTATTGGAAAAACTTGCCGATGCGGATGCATTCAACTCCATGGGGCTGGACCGGCGCGAGGCGCTTTGGGAAATCTCTACGGGTAATGACCGGCCCGCCGCTTTGTTCGCCGGACAATCAGCCGCAGATCCATCCGAAGCTTCTGTTTCCTTACCGAAAATGCGGACCTCTGAACACGTACTCTTCGATTATGCATCCACTTCTCTTTCCTTAAAAGCGCATCCCGTGAGTTTTGTGCGCGAAAAACTTTCCCTGCTGCACATTCTTCCCACAAAGGATCTGGCTTCTTGTCATGATGGGGATATTGTGAAAGTCGCCGGCCTGGTTCTTGTGCGTCAGCGGCCTGGCACGGCAGCGGGTGTTTGTTTTATTACCATCGAGGATGAAACGGGTGTCGCCAACCTGGTCGTCTGGGAGAGTCTTTTTGATGAATTCCGAAAGGAAATCCTGCAGTCGCGCTTGCTGATGGTGGAAGGTAAATTACAGATCGAAGGCGAAGTGATCCACGTGATTGTTCGGCGTTGCACCGATCTCACCAAACTGCTGCGTCATCTTTCTGTTGGCGACAATGAAGCTCCGCCTGTGCTCACTTTGGCGAGGGGTGATGAAACCTCTATTCCGGCGCATGCGCAAAATATACCCGATCGGGGTGGTGAACAGGGGGATATATTTTATAAGGGGAGGAATTTCAGGTAGGGATTTAGTTCGCCGGAACTTTTCCTATTTCCAAAATTTCCACCAGGGTTTTGTCGAGTCGTTTTCTCGTTGAATAGTCCAATAGCTTGAGTCAAATGGTTCATTTACAAAGTTCTCTGTGAACTTAAAACCATAAATATAAATTGAATCCTCCGGGCCATTTCTTACTCGTTTAATCACTCTCTGTATTGGCCATATTGTCCCTCCATCGGGCAATTTTATTTCCGCATTAATTTCACCTTGCGGGTCTTCGTCATTTGTTACCCATTTACTTCCTGGTGCTACTTTAATAATTGTCTCGCCAACATAGGCCCCAATAGAGAAAAGTATCGGGCCAAAATTTGTATTCAATCGCCCACCTTCTATCGCCTGACCATTTTTAGTATGTTTTGAAATAAATTTATCAATTTCAATAAAACTTCTAATAGTATAGTCAAGATTTAGATCGTCGGATTTAAATGCCCTAACGATCCAGTCAGATTGTGTTTTAATGTCCTCAATGAGTGTTGCCATACTTTAAATTTGACATTAATTTGTATTTTTTTTTGTCAATTCTATTATCCAATCCGGTCACGTGGAATTCACTAAACGATTTCCATTTAAGATTAGTGCCGCCGGTTCGCGCGCGGGCAGCCTGGTTACCCTTAAATCCCAATTATGTAAAGTTTAAAAAATATTAGCCGCGCGGCTGACACTGGCAGACATATTTTACAAGGGGAGGAATTTCAGATAAGACACTCTTTAAGATCATAAATTGTGAGCTGAAAGAAATTGAAATTTATTTGAGGTTTCAATTTGGAACCTCAAAAGTCAGGGGTTTCCCCGTCATTTATCTTTTGAAAAATGGTTAAAAAACCCTTCCCCAGGGATCAGTTCCGAATTATTTTGCCCCACAGATTGACCCTGCTTATGCAAGTGATTAAAAGCATTCAAAACAGAATTTATGAAATAAGAGGCGAACGTGTGATGCTTGACTTCGACCTGGCAGAACTGTATGAAGTTGCCACGAAAGCTCTAAATCAAGCAGTTAAACGAAATAAAAAACGATTTCCAGAAGATTTTATGTTTAGACTTACCTCTATTGAATGGATGACCATGTGGTCACAATTTGTGACCACATCCGAAAATGTAAATTCTATGAGCCCACAGATTGTGACCTCATCTCAAAACAACCGCAGGACCGATAATACACCTTATGCATTTACCGAGCAGGGAGTTGCCATGTTAAGCAGTGTATTACATTCTGACAAAGCCATTCAAATGAATATTTCGATTATGAGGGCTTTTGTTGAAACCAGACGTCTCGTTTTTCAGGAATTTGATCTAAAAAGACAATTGCAGGAAATCAGGGAAGTGCTGGGTGTGCATGATAATCAGCTAAACCAAATTTACGAGGCTATAGAAAACTTATTGGATGAAAACGCGGTCCAGCGAAAATGGAACGACCGGGAAAGAATTGGGTTTAAAAAATAATATCAGTGGTAAGTTGTGATGAGAATCGAATTCATTCCTACCATACAATTGTTGTGTTCTACCCTTTAAACTAGCGAACTGTCAATTCCACTTTTTTTCCCAGGCCAAATTCAAGGAGGCGATATAGTGTCGATAGCTGTATATCGCTTTTCCCATTTTCAATTCTTGAAATAAAACTTTTCTTTGCGCCAATCTTGTCTGCCAATTGTTCCTGTGTCAAATTTGCAATACGTCTTTCGTCTTTAATTAACTCGCCAATAAGAAATGCTTTCGCTTTTATTTCAAATTCAGTTCTTTTCGCTGTTCCGCGCTTACCGTAACGCTTCGCGAGATGTTCGTCCAAAGAAGTGATACTTTTTTTCTTTGTTGCCATAATTAACTATTTATTGTCAAAGTATTCGTTCATCAGTCTAACTGCAAATCCGATTTCGTTTTTCGGCGTTTTCTGTGACTTTTTTTGAAACCCATTGAAAAGCACAATTACCTTCCCTTTGTCGAAACAGCAAAAAATGCGAAATATATTGTTGCCTGCCTCGATCCTAATCTCGTAAAGTCCTTTTTGGCCTTCAATATGTTTTAAGAATTTCTCTGTGACCTCAAAATAAAAAAACGCTCAATGCTTCACCTTTACCCGCCGGACGGTCGCTGTCTTACGCTGACCGCTACCAACTTCCAGGGTAGGGCTCTTTTTCCTTTTTGAAACAGAACTTTTATTAGTTACAGATTCAAAAAACTTTATTAACAAGGGCTGCTTTTCTTTTGCCCGTTTTTCTTCCGTTAAGTCATAATCATTTTGTAAACCCAGCCAAAATGATGCATCTATCCCAAAATACATTTCCAGCCTGAGTGCAGTATCAGCTGTTATTCTTCTCTCACCCTTCACAATTTTTCCTATCCGGGATTCAGGAATATCAAGATCCTTCGCCAACCGGTAATTGGTCAAATGATATGGCTCCATAAATTCCTCCAGTAGAATTTCACCCGGATGTGGGTTATGTAAATATTTCATATTCGTTTTTCAATGATAGTCTGCTATTTCAACTTCATAACTATTTCCCTTAATCCACTTAAAAATTATTCGCCATTGTTCATTGATCCTTATCGAATTGCCAATTTACTAAAGCTGAAGAGAAATACAAGTGCTGATGGGCGATATTCGTCAGACCCGATAGCACAATGCAATGTTAGCGGCATGCATTAATCTTTATAAACCATTCCCCATCTTTTTGCAATTGCCTTTCTTTCGTCTGTGCTTTTTTCAACAAAAGGTTTGTCTGCCGCTGTTCCAAGTTCCTTGAAGAAGTCCTCGAAGCCCGCAGGTGAATAGCCGAAAACAGTTGTTATTTCTTCAGCACCGGTATTTTTTAAACCATGCCAAATACCTTTGGGAATGAAGATCAGAGAACCGGCAGCGACGGAATGTTCTCTGTCGCTAAGCGTAAAT
>JAUZPT010000356.1 GCA_030705745.1 Bacillota bacterium
GGCTCTCGGCGAGTAGACTGGGTTCCTTCATAGTTTTAGGTTGAGGTTCGTATTCCCCGTTTGCCGCCTAGTTTCCCGTAGCGGTGTCACAATATTTCAACCTTGACATATGTTGTCCCCAGCCCCTGCTCAGAACCGTACGTGCGGAACTACCGCATACGGCTCCCGATAAACATGGACTCCCCAGTCCTTCACGAACTTTAGAACATGGCTATTGTTTTCCAGCGATTCGGAAAGTTAATCTTTTCCAAAATGGTGGAAAATTGTTTCCAACTCATAGGATGTCTTCTGCCTCGTCGATTGAACCAGTTGAAAAGGTGAATCTTGCACTTATGTATGAACCCGCCTACCCGTCTATCGTTATCCGATATACCATGGTAATTGATCCACCCTCGCACTATCTGCACCACTTTCTTTAAAACATCGGATGCGTCATTGGTGTTCAGATTTTCCCAGAGATATTGTCTTATTTCTTTGAGTTTTACTGTGAAACGGTCTTTGCGACTTGTATATTTCAGTCGCCAGTATCCCGTTCTGATTTTCCCCCAATAACAAACAAATCCAAGAAATTTATAGGTACCTAAGTGATTTCCTTCTCGACTGGCTTTCATCGCTGCAACGTGCCCTGACGGTAGTAATTGTGACTTCTCTAAATGGAGAGATAGTCCATATTTCTCTAATCGTTTAGGCAGTATCTCGTAAAAGCGTTTAGCATCTTTATTATATTGGAAGACAAATACCATATCGTCCGCATAACGCACCAATTCAGCTTTACCCTGTAGATGTGTTCTACTGATTTGCTGAAACCAAGTATCTATTACTTCATGAAGATAGATATTAGCCATGATCGGCGACATGATCGATCCCTGCGGACAGCCGATGTCGTTAGGTATGACCTCTTTTCCCTGTATTACAGGGGTTTTCAGAAGGACATCCACTAACTTAAGGAAACGCTCATCCGATATTTTCTTACGTAAGCAATTCATCAATTCCAAGTGTGGAATTGTGTTGAAGTATTTACGCAGATCAATTTCGACAATTGCGCCATTCCAATATTGAAATGTGCTTTTGTTGAGCGCTCGCAAGGCATCATGGCAACTTTTGTTTGGGCGAAAACCGTAGGAGCTGGATAGGAAAAGTGGCTCGTATATTTTGCTTAGAATAACATTTACCGCACTTTGCGCTAATTTGTCTTCTAGGCAACTTATGGCGAGTGGCCTTTTACTGCCGTCTTCTTTTGGAATTTCAACCAACTTTGCTGGTTGCGGTCGATAGGTTTCGCGGCGAATGCGTTGCAGAAGTTTCAAGAGATTTTCTTCAAGGTTTTCTCCATACTTTGCTTTCGTCACGCTATCAATTCCCACCGCTTTATTTCCATCGAGCTGGTGGTAAAGTTCTCTCAGCAATTCCACATTAATCAGGTGTCCTAAATTGTTGAACACCAGATGCTTGTCTGTTGCTGATCGTTCGCTAATGCGTTCCAGTTTCGTTAACCCTGATAACCCATCGTTGCTGTGTATGGCCATGGTTTCCCCTTCACACGTCGCTTATCTGTTGGTTCTTTGCTCCACGATCATTACTCGCTTCAACGCTACTACAACCAACTCCGCCACCCATACACCATCTCTAAAGCCTTGTGTGTTTGCACTTGTACTTTTGATACTCCCATCCATGGAAGAGTAGTATGGGCTTCCTAGGTTGCGTCATCTCTCTCTACATACTCGCTGACGTATACAACCCCGGTGATTGATACCTTTTGGAATTCACCAGTTTGACCTCCAAGTATCTATTGTCTGCTACATCCCGGAATGTATCGACTTTCACTATCAACAGCTTTCGGGGCTAAACTACGTTCACCTTTCGATTTCGGCTCGCATGTTTCGCTGTCTACGCTTCACCTCTTTCGTTACCTACGGAGGCGCAAGACTCGCTAGATGGTGGGTCTGGTTTACCCTTCCATCGTGGGACTTTCACCCACAAGAGAGATGCACCTTATCCTAGCGCACCCAGGATTCTGTAGAAATTCCTATGCATAACATTCATAGCCTTGAAGATCTAAAAATAGCCTCTGGAAAATAGTTGTAACTTTAACGAGCCCATAACAACGTCTTTTAGCTACCTTGATTTTATTATTGAGTCCTTCAACGAAGCCGCTGTTTTTTCTTGCTTTAAAATAATTGGCAATATAAGGCTGATATTTCTTCAGTGTAGAAATGAATTTGTTAAAACAAGCCAATTCACTTTTTTCAACGGATTTTATCCATCGATTCATCTTAGCCATAGCAGATTTCCTGTGGCTATGCGTATTAAAAATGTGTGTTAGTTTGAGTGCATAACGATGTGCTTTCTTTAACAATGGGGAATACTGATAAAGTAATTCTAATTTTTCTTTATCTGCTTTGCTTAAACATTCATGGTCACGGCGTAAAATCCACATCATCCCTTCTAATTCCGCATAATCATTTTCATCCAATTCACCTTTCAGACGAGATGTTTCTTTTATTCGTAATTTATCTAAGGCTTTTCGATAGAGTTGACTGACATGATATCTGTCTATAACCAGCGTCTGTACGCCGAAAACGTCAATTGCCGCATTAACAAAACTATCAAACATATCCGTGCAAACCGTTTTAATCTTTTTCTTAACGTGAAGTGGAATCGATTCTAAAAATGATTTAATAAGTTCGTTATCTCGACCATTTAAAATGGCAATAATTTTAAGAGAACCCTCTTGAGTTTTTGCACTGACGACAGTTACATAAGAACGGTATCCTTTTTTTATCGCAATTTCATCGATACCCAGTGTTTCAATGCCGTGTACTTTCTCCCAATCCACTTCCACCTTAATTTGCCGATCTAAAATCGTTTGTATGATTTGACAGGATATCTTTTCTTTTTTAGAAACATCTTCAATCGTGCTATGAATTAAACAACGCATTAAATACTCTTCTAAACCTTTTGTCGTTGTCGCATTCCTATCACACCAATCATATTGCTCTGTTGTCGTAGGATGATCATCACAATCCTCACAGGAATATCTCACCGGCGTAATACGCAAATAAACAGGCGTATCAAAAATGGGTAAATGGCGGATTAATCGCATCGGGGCTGTGCCATTATGTTTTGTCGCGGGTTTTCCGCACTTATGACAGCTACTGCAAGTGTTTACACTCTCCACATCGATGATAATATTTCCATTTTTATCAATGGTTTGCGCGATTATTTTCAGTGATTTTATATCTAAGGGTATGGTGATTTCGTTCATGGCATCCGTGACTTTTTGTTTTTCGAATAGCCATTATAACCCTTGTAGGATGGGGCTTCTAGATTCTACAGAATCCTGGGAGAGCCAAAATAACTGGGGCGACAAGGATACTTCGGAAGACGAATGAGTGTTTGACAAAACAAGAAAAAGAAGTTGTTAATGAATTATTTAGTTCTCTGAGACTTTGCGTTGAAACGAACAAAACAGAATCAAGCTCCTTTTATAACTCATTGATTTAAAATAAACTTATAGTGGAACAAACGTGAACATCCACGCAAAGTCTCAGAGAACTAAAATTTTTGGGGTATATTTTAAGTCATTGATTTTTAAGCAGTGCTGAACTGATGCGTCACAGCTGCTTTCTCGAGCGA
>JAUZPT010000357.1 GCA_030705745.1 Bacillota bacterium
ATAAGAAAAATTGATGCACTGATCTTTTTTAACAGGTCCCTATATATCATTTTACTTTTTTTGATAGAAAATGATAGCGCTATCAAATATTTCTTTTAGTAGATTCATAATTTTATCCTTTAACTTTTTTAGCTGTATTGCTTCATCGATTGTGAAGAATGGAAAAGATATTAATAATCGGAGGGAATTAGGATGAAAATAAAAAAAGTCGCATCAGTATTGTTTGCAGCTTCACTTACTCTCGGCGGGCTTGCTGCCTGTTCAACGGGTAACAGCGGGACAACTACTTCCAGCTCGAAAAGCGGAGTAACAACGATTGAATTCTGGGCTGCTCCAAACCCAACACAGCAAGTGTATTGGAAGGAAATCGCGGATGAGTTTACGAAAGAAAATCCAAAAATTAAAGTGAATGTCAGTCCGATGAAGGAAAGTCCAACATCTGAAGCAGGCATTCAATCGGCCATTGCTGGTGGAAGTGCACCAACTATGTCTGAAAATATTAACCGTGGGTTTGCCGCTCAATTAGCTGAAAGTAAAGCACTTGTACCATTAGATCAGTTAAGCGGATTTGATAAGGTAAAACAAAGCCGTAATATGGAAAATACGATGAAGGGCTGGCAATTTGCTGACGGCCATCAATATGTATTGCCAATCTACTCCAATGCCATGTTGTTTGGATGGAGACTTGATATTTTAAAACAACTAGGCTTTAACGAGCCACCAAAAACGTATAGCGAAATGCTTGCTGTCGCTAAGAAATTAAAAGAGAAATTCCCTGATAAATATGTGTGGGCAAAAGCAGATCTTGCTGACCCAACTGCTTGGAAAAGATGGTTTGACTTCTTCATGCTGTATAATGCAGCATCCAATGGTAACAAATTTGTCGAAGGCAGCAAATTCACTGGTGATCAAAAGGCTGGAGAATCAGTACTTGGTTTTGTAAATGACCTTCGTAAAGACAATGCTTTATTAACAAGACAAGCCAAAGATCCGTTTGAAACAGGATTAGGAATCTTCTCGGATATTGGTCCTTGGACAATGAGTTACTGGGCAGATAAATTCCCGAACATGAAATATAACGAAACGTATACATTAGCATTGCCGCCAGTTCCAGATGGCATGGATACAACAAATGTTCATACATTTGCTGATACGAAAGGTCTAGTCATTTACGCTTCTGCAACAAAAGAACAACAAAAAGCAGCAATGACGTTTATCAACTGGGTATATTCAAATCCTAAAAATGATTTGACATGGCTTGAAAAAACAAACTTACCACCTGCACGTGATGATTTATCCACTAACGATACTTTTAAGGCGTTCTTTGATAAAAATCCAGCATTAAAGCCGTATGCTGCAGCAGTTCCAAATGGAATTCCGTCAATGGATAACTCGAAATACAATGATCTTCAAACATTCATCGGCCAACAGGCATTCAATCCAGTTGTTAAGGGTGAAAAAGATCCGAAAACTGCATGGACTGATATGCAGAAGGCCATTGAGGGGGCCCTGAAATAATGGGAACGAAACAAGGAAGGTTGGGCTGGCTTTTTGCCAGTCCTTATCTTATATATGGACTGTTATTTTTTCTAATACCACTTGTTTGGTCACTTTTCCTTTCGTTTACAGATTGGAATTTAATTTCTCCAACCTTTAATTTCAAAGGCTTTGCCAATTATATTGAAGCTGTTCAAAGTCCAGGTGTACAAGCAGCATTTTTTGTTACCTTTAAATTTATGGCTGTATTTGTTCCATTAGTAATGGCATCCTCGATTATTGTTGCGTTAATCATTCATGGATTGCCGAAATTTAAAGGAGTATTTTTAATCGGATTTTTCTTGCCTTATTTGGCATCTGGGGTTGTTTCTTCGTTAATCGTAAAAGGAATCTTGTCCTACAATAGTCCGGTTAATGAATTTTTACGAAAATCACTTGGCCTCGATATCGACTGGCTTGGAAGTCCATTTTCCGCACTCTTTGTCGTAGCTTTGATTATCGCTTGGAAATTCACCGGATATTACGCCCTGATTTTAACGTCCGGCTTCGAGAGCATTAGTACCGAGGTGTATGAAGCGGCGATGATCGATGGAGTAAATCCATGGCAGCGTTTTTGGAAAATAACCTTACCGCTGCTTTATCCAGCGCTGTATACGGTGTTGATTTTAGCTATCGGTGTGACGTTTGGTATTTTTACAGAGGTTTATCAATTAACTGGCGGGGGACCAAATTTTGCAACGAACACATGGCAAATGGAGATATTTAACCGTGCCTTTACGAATCTTCAAGCTGGTTATGCTTCAGCTGTTGCAATCATTGCTTCCATCGTCACGTTTATTTCCATTTTTATCATTCGGAAACTCTTAGAGAAGTGGGGGAAACGAAATGGTTGGGTCTAAGAAAAAGGGAATATTGATTCGCTATGTCCTTGCGACGATTCTCTTGCTAGTCATGATTTTCCCCTATATTTATATGGTGCTCGGTTCTTTTGCTGATTGGGACCAGGTCGATAAGAAGCTGATTCCTACACACTACACCTTAAAATCGTATCAATGGCTATTAGGTGGAGGAGCATCGGTCATACCAAGGCCATGGATTCATGCCTTTTTTAACAGCTTTCTTGTTTCGGCAGGCTCCACGCTGTTAATGATGGTCACCGGGGTTATGGTTGCTTATTCTCTGGCAAAAATCCCGTTCAAGGGAAGAGATACGGTTAACAACTTTATACTATTTCAAATGTTTTTTCCGGCAATCATTTTGTTAATTCCAACGTTCCTTGTCATTCAAAGACTCGGAATGTATGACTCGTACTGGGGAATGATTTTGCCGAAGGCACTTAGTTTATGGGCAGTATTTATGTATACGAACTTCTTCAAGGGAATACCGGATACATTTATTGAAGCTGCCAAGCTGGATGGTGCGAGTGAATTGCAGATCATGTTCAAGATCGTTCTGCCAATGTCAAAATCGATTACCACCGTTATTTTCTTGTTCCTATTTATGGAACGATGGACAGAGCTATTGTGGGATATGTTGGTGACGAAGAGTGATGGCATGCTGACGTTGAATGTGTTGCTGTCGCAAATGTTCGGTCCGTATGGTGGCTATCCAGGCCCGATGTATGCTGCATCCGTGCTATTAACGCTTCCGATCATTATTATTTTCTTGCTTTTCTCGAAAAAATTCCAAGAAGGTATGCAGTTTACGCTTAAATAATCGAAGTAGGGAGTCCTTACAACATGGCGAAATGGTGGAAACAATCGACTTTTTATGAAATCTATATGCCAAGCTTTAAAGACGGAAATGGTGATGGAATCGGCGATTTTGCTGGAATCACCTCCAAACTCGATTATTTAAAAGATTTAGGGATTGATGGACTGTGGCTGACTCCCTTTTACCCTTCTCCAAAGGTCGATAATGGCTATGACATTGCCGACTACTATGATATCGATTCAGATTATGGGACGATGGCGGATTTTGATCTTTTTATAAAAGAAGCCCATCAGCGCGATATGAAGGTGATTGCCGATATCGTGCTGAATCACACCTCTTCTGAGCATCAGTGGTTCCAAGAGTCCAAGTCTTCTAAAGATCATCCGAAACGGGATTGGTATATTTGGCGGGATGAACCGAACAAT